>CANQYU010000001.1 GCA_947628145.1 uncultured Bacilli bacterium
CGAGAAGTAGCACAATTTGGTAGTGCACATGGTTTGGGACCATGGGGTTGCAGGTTCAAATCCTGTCTTCTCGACCAGTTTAAATTAGAAGACATATTAATGTCTTTTTTTCATGCTTAAATAAATTTAGATTTCGACTTTTTTATATAGTTTATTTAAATCTAATTCTTGAATTTCAAAACTAGTTCCTTTATCACATATTTTTCCCTCTTTAGGTCCTTTTTTAAAGATATTTACCCGAAATGTTACTCTTACTACCCCCTCTTCAATTAAATTTAAAAATTCTTTAAAGTCTACTAATTTATATAAACTATAATCATAATATTTATACATTCTCGTTTTATTTTCTTTCTTTTCCCAAGCTCTTACTAAAAATAAATATTTAGCTCGTTTATTATAACTGGCTTCTAAAGTTTTAAAATTCCAATAACTTTTACAGTCAACCAGAACATAATCTTTATTAAATATTTCTAAAAAGATTTTGGATTTAGAATAGTTAACACTTAATTTAAATAATTTACCATTTATAAATTTAGAATAATTAGCTTGAATAGAATTATTAAAAACTTTGCGCCTACTATCAAAAGATTCGGGTTCGCCATATTTATCCCTTAATCTTTTTATTTGATTTGATTCCTTACCTTCAGGGGTAGCATTAAAAATAGTTAGATAATTACTAGTCCAATTAGTTTTAACTTTTAAAGCGATAGTTTTATATTCAGTTTTTAGATGGGGTGATACTAAATCATAAAGAGTTTTTTCTAAACCAGCACGATTATTTCTAGTATCACTTATATAGTTTAATTCTTTTATTCTTTTTAGTTCGTTATTTAACTTAATTATTTCTTCTTTAAACATAAAAAACATCCTTTCTTTAAAGAATGTTTTTTATCTTAACATATTAAAATTAAATAATTTGTCGAAAGAAAGAAGAAAATTCTTAAAATTCGAACTATTTTTTAATATTTTAACTATTATAGGTATTTATTAAAGAATTCTTCGATATAAGATGTGTCTCTACTACCAACAAATCCATCAACCATTTTACCATCTTTAATGATAACAGTTATAGGAGTAAAGCCAAATTTTTTTAATAATTCACCATAAGTTCCCTCGTGTTTCTCACCACTAGAATCAGTAATAGTTGTTTCAATATCTAAAACATCAAAAATGTCTTCGTATTCTGTTTTCCAATTAGAAACATCAAGACTTAAATAATTTACTTTAATGTCTAACTTATCAATAACTGTATTAAGTTTTGGTAAATAATTTTGACATACTCCACATCCAGAACGACCGATATATACAATTTCAGTATTTTTACTCTTAATTAGAGCTTCAGTACGATTTTTATCTAATAAAGTTAATCTACTAGTATCATAACTACTATCAGAGGAATTATTTCCGGAATTTGTACCAGTCGCAGTAGTGCTTCCTTTAAAATATAAGCCAGCGACTAAAATAATTAAAACTATAAAACCAACTAATGTTATATAAGTTAAGTTTTTTAATTTAGTTTCTATTTCTTCTTTATTCATTATGGACCTCCTTAAACAAGTTATATTATACTATTGGTTATAATAAAAATCAAGTTTTTGAGACTTGATTATTTAATGAATGTAGCTTCAACTTTATTTTTAGAAGCATCATATTCTAATTTTATTTTATTATCATTATAACTTTCATTTTTATTAGATGGATTTAAAACTTTACCACTAGCATTAGCCATAGTATAATTTTCATCCACTAAATCTTGAACAGTAATATAAGTAACGGTTGTATCGGCAAATAAATCTAAATGAGCAAGGCCATAATCTTCCGCGTCAATTTCGATTAAATCAATTATTTCATTTATAGCGGATTCATTATCAAGAGCAAAAGCATAAGAGGTACGATTAATTGTAATAAAAGCAACAATTCCTAAAAGAACCACTATTATTAATAATTCTATTTTAGTATATCCTTGTTTATTTAACTTATTTATCATTTTTTTACCACCTATAGAAAAGTATATCATATCTAAAAAAAAGAAGAAAGTATTTATCGGCGACTTTTACATATTTTCATTTTTAGTTAACACTTTATAGGCATTAATTAAAGCAGAAAGTGTAAACTGAGCATTCGCAGGACTAGTACTAGGAAGATATATTCCCTCGATATTAGTTTGAGGTTTTAAAAGCTTATTATATAAATTATAGGCAGTTTTACCATCTAAATATATTCTTTTAATATTACTTTCTTTAAGAATTTTAGTAAGAGAATTGGGTTTAACATTTTTAATAGTTAAATCACTAGAACCTTTAATATTACAACTTTTACAAACATCAAATAAAGCAATTTTATGTTTTTTTAAAAGAGCTTTTTTAGCTTCAATAGTTAAAGGAAGAGGCTCATTAAAAATGGTACTTAAAACTGGCCAAAAGCGATTTTGAGGATGAGAATAATAAAAACCTATTTCGCGACTTTTAATACTGGGAAATGAACCTAAAATTAAAATTTCACTATCACTATTATAATATGGGGGTATAGAATGTTTTTCCATAAATATTTAAAAAAGATAAGTTATTTCTTATCTTTCATAACCTCCGCAAGAGTTGTACCAAAAGTAGCAATATTATTTAAATCCGCGGGAATAATTAATTTAGTTGCTTGACCATCAGCGATATGATTTAAAGCTTCATAACTTTTTAAAGTTAAAACCGCATTATCAGCTTTGGCATTTTTAAGTAACTCTATTCCTTTCGCTTCGGCCTCTTTTATTTTTAACATAGCTTCCGCTTCACCCTCGGCGATTCTAATTTGACTTTCTTTTTCAGCTTCAGCTCGTAAAATAGCACTCTCCTTTTCCCCTTCAGCGATTAAAATACTAGATTTTTTCTCGCCTTCTGCTTGAAGAATTTTTTCTCTTCTTTCTCTTTCAGCGCGCATTTGTTTTTCCATCGCTTCTTGAATATCCCGAGGGGGAATAATATTTTTAACCTCGACTCTATTAACTTTAATACCCCAAGGGTCCGTGGCTTCGTCAAGAATAGCACGCATTTTACCATTAATAATATCTCGACTAGTTAAAGTTTGGTCTAATTCTAATTCGCCAATAATATTTCTTAAAGTAGTCGCAGTTAAATTTTCAATAGCACTTACAGGTGCATCAACACCATAAGTATATAATTTAGCGTCCGTTATTTGATAATAAACGACAGTATCAATTTGCATAGTAACATTATCTTTAGTTATTACAGGTTGGGGAGCAAAATCCTTAACTGTTTCTTTTAAACTAACAATTTTCGCAATACGGTCAACAAAAGGTATTTTAAAATGTAACCCATTATCCCACGTAGTATAATAGCTTCCTAATCTTTCAATAACATAACTTTTAGCTTGCGGAACTATTTTAATATTAGGAATGACAATAACGACAATTAAAATTAAAATAGCTATAAAAATATCAAAACCCATTTACTTATCACCCTTTCTTACGATGAGTTTTACACCATCTATGCTTTCAATAATAACATGAGAGCCAACTGGTAATTTTTCGGAACTTATGGCACTCCATCTTTTGCCATCAACTTTTACCTCGCCAATTTTTAAACGAGTTATTTCTTCGGTTACAACACCCTCCATACCAATAACCCGGTCAATATTAGTTTTAACGGATGGTTTAGTTAATTTTTTCATTAAAATTGGTCTTGTAATAAGCATTAAGATTAAGCCTAAAGTAACAAAAATAGCAAATTGCAAATAAAATGATTTAATAAAAAATGATAAAAATAAACTGATTAAACCACTAGCAATAAACCAAATACTCACTAAATTAATCGTGACAACTTCTAAAAACGTTAAAAGTATTATGATAATTAGCCATACAACCCACATATTATCACCTACCTACTTAAATTATACGTTAAGTCTTAAAAAAATACAATACATTTTAAAAAGATATGATATAATTGATTTAGGTGATATTATGCTTGGAAATATGTTATTTGTAGGGCTTAATACAACTGATGAAGATGTGATTAGAAAATTAATTAAAACTTGCCATATTGGAGGAATTACTCTTTATGGTAAATTATATAAAAATTATGAAGAAATGCTTAAAATAATTAATTTTATAAAAAAACTTAGTCAAGAAGAAAATTATAATATATTAATTGGAATAGACCAAGAGGGTTATCGAGTTAATAGATTACCAAAAGAGTTTTTAAATATGAAAAGCCCTTACTCAATGCGCAAAGATACTAATAATTTTAAAGAAAGTGCAAATATTGTCGGAACTATTTTAAATTCTAGTGGTATTCATGTTAATTTTGCCCCAGTTTTAGATATTAAAAGATTTGATGATGAGCATGCCATTGGGGATAGAGCTTTTGGAGATAATGTAGAAGATATTATTAAAAATACCAATAGTTATATTACAGAATTAAAGAAACATAAAGTAATCCCTGTGGTAAAACACTTTCCTGGGCATGGGGCGACTAATATTAATTCCCATCATTTCTTACCAGTTATTTTAAATACTGATAAGTTATTTCAAGAAGATATCGTTCCTTTTAAAGATGCTATTCAAAATGATATTGAAATGATTATGGTCGGACACTTTTTAATAAAGAATTATTCTTTATGGAAACCAGCATCTATATCGAAAGAAATGGTTAATTTACTGAGAAATGATTTAGGTTATAAAAATTTAATTATGACTGACGATTTAATCATGGGACCACTTAGATTATTTAATAAAGCTAAATTAATTAAAAATGCTATAAATGCCGGTTATAATATGGTAATGATTAAATACTCCGATACTTTCTTTAAAGATTATGAAAAATTAACCCAATACTACAATAAAAATATGATTAATCATGAAAATATTAATAAATCTTTAGAGATGCTTAAAAATTTAAAAATAAAATATAATGTTAATAATAAACAAGTAAAAAATACTTTAGATATTAATAATATTAATGAAAGAATTACAGTATTAAATAATAAAGCAATTTAAAAAGGTAGGTTTCCCTACCTAATGATAAATATTCTTGTCTATACGTGAATAAGAATGAAAAGCGGTATAGACAAGTTTTTTTATTCCTAAGATGGTATGTATGGGTCGCCTACTGTTCCTTTACCTGAAAATTTTGTAGTAGCTTTCAAATTTATTACTGGACGCACACCAGGCTCAGTAAAGTACACGCCGTCGCTGCCGAGGCCGCCACCAGGAGTCACATAGAACACGCGAGCATAACCGCTAGTGTAAAAGATATGCGGAGACATGGTCCAGTAGTATTGGTTTGTATATAAGTAATAACTTGAATTTGCTGAGTCCCAGAAACCACCAGCTAATAGTACCTCATCCGCTGTTATTAACCCTATTGGATATTGTAGTAATTTATTTCCTTTACTAGCTCCATTCTTGGTAAATAAATCTCTTTCATAGGCAGCGGCGTTTACATCTACACTTGTTTCTTGGTCTGTTGCTGTCGCTGCACTTACTCCACATTTTAATGTTGGATACTGTGTTTTTCTTGTAGAACCACTCTTTACTACTCTTCCCCACATTGCATAACTTGTTGCCGATGTTCCAAAACCTGTTCCTGAATCATAACTTGAATTTACACCAATTACTTTTTGTCTATCATTACAAAAGCCTGCATCTTGGTCTATATATTTGTCATATGTTGCTAAATTCTTTCCATACCAATCATTTAAATATGTTGCAATATCACTTGGAGTTGTTCCTTTATGAGCTTCGTCATAAGTACTACTTGCTTTTCCTAAATTATAATATCCTACATATGTATTATCATTATATGGAGATGTTTTATATGCTAAGGCTGTTAATTGGGTATTTGTATATGCTGTATTTGTACAACTTGTGCTTCCGCATTGATATATTAATCTTAATGTTCCATCGCCATTTATTCGGATTATTCTCCATCTTTTATTAGCAAATTGTACCCAGTTATTATTTGCTTGGCCTCTAAAAAAATAACTTGTTCCATCATTATCTGGGGCCGCATATAATGTATTTTCATGATTTGCTGTATCAACTCCAGTTATTTTCATTACTCCGCTTGGGTCTGTTCCATCAAAACCGGTTCCACTTTTAGCTGTAGTATAATTAGGAAATAATTTAGCAAGTGTATCTTCCGCAGTTGGCAATTTTTCAAACTCTAAATAACACTTTGTTCCTTTTGTGGTATAGGGTGTTATGTTTAATATTCCATTTTCATATGTTAATTCTATTGTATCACTTGGTGTGTCTGTATCTCCTACTTTTTCAGTACAATAGCTTGTATCTTTTAAGACATATCCATTTCCAGGCATAATATCACTTGGAGCGTCATCTATTGTTATACTTACTATTTCTAAATCCACTAAACTATAATTTATGCTTCCTTTAGCTAATTCTATACTCTCGGTATTCCTATAATTTGCTCTACTTGTTAAATAATTGATTAATATTACTAATAATAAAGTTATTATTACTCCTATAACTATATATTTAAGTTTATTATTATTTAATTCTAATCTTTCTATTCTCATATACTTTTATCTCCTATATATATTCTTATTACGTGTATCATAAATATAATATACACGAATTACGGATATAAGTCAATACACTTAAAACGAATATAGTAAAATTTTTATGGTGATAGTATGGAAAGATTAAGAGATATTAGAGAAGACCATGATTTAAGACAGGCGGATATTGCTAAATTATTAAATGTAACTCAACAAACATATTCGCGGTATGAAAGTGGCGAAATAAGTATAGATAAAGATAGTTTAATTAAATTAGCGACTTTTTATAATACATCTGTTGACTATATATTAGGTTTAACGGACGAAAGAAAGCCCTATCCAAAGAGTATTTTATAGTCTTAAATATATTTTACTATATATAACAATATGTTATATTAATAATATTTTATAACAAAATGTTTTATATGTCAATACAACAATTTGTTTTAAATTAAAATATATATGAGGTTATATATATGATAGACGAAATTAAATTAGAAAGATTAAAGGGGTTAAGGGAAAATAAAGATTTAAAACAAGAAGATATTGCTAAACTACTTAATATTACTCAAAGTGCTTATAGTTATTATGAAATTGGGAAAAGACAAATACCTAGTGATGCTTTAATTAAACTAGCAACTTTCTATAATACATCTGTTGATTATATACTAGGTTTAACGGACGAAAGAAAGCCTTATCCAAAGAGTATTTTAAATAAATAATATTTTTTTAATTTAAAAGAAGTAATTGCTTACTTCTTTTATGAAAGTTTTAATAATTTTTGCCAAGTATATTTTTTGGCAGTTATGACACCATCAACTAAATTTCCTTTGAGACCGACAATTTTTTCTTGATATTCTTTGATTATTTTGGCCATTTGAGGGCCATATATTCCATCAATGCCATATTTTCCTAAATCATAACCTAAACTTTGTAAATAGGCTTGTAAGACTTTAACAACAGGATGTTTATTGTTTTTAGTTTGGGATAAAGTGATAGTTTTATTTAAAGTTTCTTGGTTTGGAAGCTCAGTAACACTTACATTAAGTGCTTGTTGTACCCCTTTTAAAAAAGTATGAAAATTATTTTCTGGTTCTTTATTTAAATTAAAAGGATTATCATTCATTAAATAAGGTTTAGGGTCTTGATAGCCTTTATTATAAATAGCAAAATGAACATTATAACCAGTCGCATTACCGGTTTTACCCATAGTCGCGATTACTTGCCCTTTTTTTACGGTTTCACCCTTTTTTACTCTAATAGTATTTTTAGCGAGATGGAAATAACGATGTTCTATTCCATTAGTTTTAATGCTGACCCAGTAACCCCCTCCACTGGAGTCATAGCCAGTAAAATTAACTATTCCATCTTCGACGGCGACTATATCGTCAACTTTATTAGGACCGACAAAATCCATACCATTATGGGCTTTACGATTAGAATTACGGGTTTTATAATCGCTAGTTAAATAATGAATACCTCCTTTTAAAATATTATTTTTAAGTTCCATCTTGACTGCTATTTTGACCACCCTCTATTTTCTTTAAAGCATCATATAATTTTTGAGGAAGAGGTAAACCCATATTAGACCAGTTTTTTAATATAGACAAGCCTTCATTCGCGGCAAAGAAATAAATAGCCATATTTCTAATCATTAAACTGTCCCCGAGAATTTTATCAATTAAACTAGATAAAGCAATTATAATTAAATAGCCAAATTTTTTAATAATATTTTTAAGGCCAATAGTGTTATTTAAAGTTTTATTATAAATCACTTTACATAAATTAGTGAATATTTCTAATAAAATAAAAGCAATAAATATAGCTAAAGTTTTATCAAATTTACCAAATAAGAAAGTTAGAATATTTAAAATAAAACTGGGATTTATATTTAAAATATAAAACATATTTTTACCACTTCCAATATAAAATATTCCAAAATAAAAAAAGGAAACATTTTAGACACCTATTTTGTTTCCTTTTTTATTAATTAAATTAGTTAGCTTTCTTAATACTTATATTAACTAAGTGGTCATTTAACTCTATTTCATTTTTAAGAGACTCATCATAATTAATTTCTAAAGCTAAAGTTTCTTTTTTAATATAATCAGTAAATTCGGTAAACATTTCTTGAAGAGAATTATCACCATTATAAGTAATTATTATTCTATCACTAACATTATAGTTAGCATTTTTACGCATATTTTGAACTTTAGAAACAAATTCCCGAGCTAAGCCCTCTAAAATT
The DNA here is from genome assembly GCA_947628145.1 of uncultured Bacilli bacterium. Classification (GTDB taxonomy): domain Bacteria; phylum Bacillota_I; class Bacilli_A; order RF39; family UBA660; genus Caccenecus. Next base: position 8,774 of record CANQYU010000001.1, read on the forward strand.
AATTCTTGAGTAAGTTCGGTATTTAGAATAATAAAATTATTATTTTCCATGCCAACATTAAAGCCCTCTTTAGCGCTTATTCTAATATCAACCCATTCTGGTAATATTTCGTAATTTTCGGAAGCAATAGTCATATTTATAGTTTTACCATCTTGTAATTTAGCAAGAGCTTCACTAGATAAGTTTTCTAACATAGAGGTAAATTCTTTAATTTTAGGACCAAAGATTTTACCAACAACTTTAAAATTAGGTTTTACTGAAAAATTCATATATTCATTTAAATTTTCTGTAAAAACTACCTCTTTAACATTTAATTCTTCTTTAATTAAAGAAACTAAATCTTTTAATAAAAGAGCGTTCTTACTTGTTATTAAAGCTTCACTTAATGGTTGTCTAACTTTAATTTTATTTTCTTCTCTTACCATTCTACCTATACTAATTAAAGAACGAACTAAAGCCATTTTTTCTTCAATATGATTATCAATTAAGCTTTCATTTGCGACCGGATAATCAGCTAAATGAACAGATTCTTCGCCAGTTAAATTACGATATATTTCTTCACTTATAAATGGAGTTATAGGCGCAATTAATTTAGATAAACCAACTAAGACTTCATAAGTAGTGATATAAACACTTTTTTTAGAATTACCTAAAGTACTACCCCAGAACCGATTACGGCATCTTCTAATATACCAATTAGATAAATCATCTGATACAAAACTGGTTAATAAACGCACTACTTTATTTAAATCATATTCTTCAAAAGCATTAGTAACATTTTTAACTAAATTATTATATTTAGATAATAACCATTTATCAATTTCTTCCCTTTTTTCATAAGGAACATTACATTCGTTAGTCTCAATACCATCAACATTAGCATACATAGTAAAGAAACTATAAGCATTACGAAGAGGATTAAAGAATTTAGAATATACCTCTTTTAAACCGTCAATATCAAATTTTAATGGAGTCCAAACGGGAGAAACATATGGTAAATAAAATCTTACTGTATCGGCGCCATATTCTTTAATAGTTGTAAATGGTTCAACAATATTACCCCGGCTTTTACTCATTTTTTTACCCTCAGCATCTAGTAATAAATCATTAACTAAAACATTTTTAAAGGGGCTACAACCTTTAACAAAAGTGGAAATAACCATTAAAGTATAAAACCAACCTCTAGTTTGGTCAATACCCTCACATATAAAGTCAGCCGGGAATTGAGTTTCCCAAAATTCTTTATTTTCAAAGGGATAATGATATTGAGCAAAAGGCATTGAGCCAGAGTCAAACCAACAGTCTAAAACATCAGGGATACGTTTCATTTCTCCCCCACATTTAGGACATTTTAAATAAACATTATCAATATAGGGTTTATGTAAATCTAAATTATGATTTAATTTAGTAGTTGCCATTTCTTTTAATTCGGCAATAGAACCAACCATATGCTCATAGCCACATTCACATTTAAAGAAAGGAATAGGTGCACCCCAATACCGACTACGAGAAATATTCCAATCTTTAGCATTAGTAAGCCAATTAGCAAAACGTTTTTCCCCAACATAAGCCGGATACCAATTAACATGGCTATTAGCTTCGACTAACTCATTTTTAAATTTACTGACAGCAATATAATAACTAGGCATTGAATAATAAATTAAAGGAGTATGACAACGCCAACAATGAGGATAATCATGCATTATTTTTTGCTTTTTAAATAATTTATTATTTTCTTTTAAATAAGCAACAACATCCTCATTAGCATCAAAAACAAATTTGCCAGTCCAAGGACCAGTTGTATAACAACCATCTTTACCTACTGGATTTAAAATTGGTAAATCATATTTTTTAGAAGCTTCGGCATCTTCTTCACCAAAAGCGGGGGCTATATGAACAATACCAGTTCCATCTTCCATCGTAACATAATCGTCACAAATAACATAAAAAGCTTTTTTTTCAGGGGTAATTTCAGGGATTAATTGTTCATATTCCGTATATTCTAAAGTTTTACCTTTAAAAGTGGAAATAATTTGAGCTTCGTCACCTAAAACTGATTTAACAAGAGATGTTGCTAATATAAATTTATTACCTAAAGATTCAACTAAAGAATAATCAGCCTCAGGATTAACACATAAAGCAACATTAGCGAGTAAAGTCCAAGGAGTTGTCGTCCAAACTAGAAAATATACATCTTCATTCTTCTTTTTAAATGGAACAAAAACAGTAGTGACAGCTTCATTTACATATTCTTGAGCCACCTCATGAGTAGCAAGCCCTGTACCACAATGAGGACAATAAGGAACTACTCTGGTACCTTCATAAAATAAATTCTTCTCATAAAATTGTTTTAAAATCCACCATTCTGTTTCTATATATTCATTTTTATAGGTTAAATAAGGGTTTTCAACATCAATAAATTGAGCCATTTTACGAGTTAAATCAGTAAATGCCGCCTCGTTTTCGCGAACACTTTTCCGACATTCTTCATTAAAACGAGCAATACCTAAAGCTTCTATTTCTTTTTTAGATGATATACCTAATTTCTTTTCAACATGATTTTCAATAGGTAAACCATGAGTATCCCACCCTACTTTTCTAGTTACTTTATAACCTTTCATAACTTTATATTTACAAAAAGCATCTTTTAAGTTTTTGGCTACCATATGATGTAAGCCAGGAAAACCATTAGCAAAGGCAGGGCCATCATAGAAAACAAAACGTTTATCATCAGAACGATTTTCTATTTGTCTTTTATTAATTGTATTTATACCACCCCAAGATTTAAGAATATCTTCCTCAACCTCAGGATATGGTCTTTTATCTAATTCTTTAAAATTTTTCATAAATACTCCTCCTAATTTAAATAAAAAGGTGGTAACCTAAAGGGCGAAATGACCGCGGTACCACCTTAATTTATAACTTTAACTTGTAACGTAAGTGACACGTAATATTTTACTTATTTCAAATATTAAACTCCCAAGTGATTTCTTAAAAGATAATTTATTAACTTTCACCAAATGTTAACTCTCTATAAAATTGAAACTTTTAAGCGGCTTGTTCAGCGTTTGTACTTTCATTTAAATAATTAACGGTAAATAAAGTAACAATAAAATCTAAAACTTTTGGATTTGTTACCTCTTCAATATAATATTCGTTATTCTCTTCAGTAGCTTTTAAATATTTATAATCAGTATTAGTCTCTTCTTCAGGGGTAAGACCAACAACATATAAATATTTTTCATTATTAAACTCCGCAATATCAAGAATTACATATTCTTTGTTGTTTTCTAATGTGATAACGTCCTCTTTATTCATCTAACTTGTCCTCCATTTTCTTTATAGAAATTTGCTACTCGCTCGTCTATATCAGCCATAACTTTACTGTCAGGGTTTTCAGGCATTTGTTGTAATTGGTCATTTATAGCTTGGATTTGAGCAGGATTAAGTAATTCTTGAAGATTTTCTTGAGCAGGCTCAGAAGCTTCTTCCGAAATTTCATTAACAATTTCTTCGGCTATTTCGGCATTTTCAGCAGAATCTAAATCCGGGAAATTTTCGGTAAATTCATCCGCGGCATTATTAAGGTCATGTTTTAAACCTCGAGCTCGAGATTTAATATAAGAACCTAAAGTAAGAATTTTTTCTTTTAGGTTACTTTTATTAACATGCTCATTTAGATGTTCTTCTTCATTTTTCGGTTTAAGTAAATTAACAGCAATGGTTGTAGATGCCCCTAAATTTATGAGATTTAAAGCGGCAATTCCTAAAGCGGAACCAGCTTTAGTGGCAACAGCACCAGCATTAATTACCGCGCCACTGCCATTGAGCCATAAACCATTAACAAAGGAAATATTACTAACACTAGCAATTAGAGAACTTAAAGAATTAAAGAAACCAGCGGAGGCAGGAAAAGCAACGGCATTACAAGAATTAGCAAAAACTAATATTTCAGGTAAGGTAGCTAAAGATAAAGTAGCCATCGTCGCACATATGCCTAAACCGATAATTAATTTTCGATTCTTTTTAAGGAATTCTTTTCCTTTAGTATATAATTTTCTAACTGTTACTTTTTGTTTTCTAATTTTAGGAGTACTGGTAAGAGCTCTTTCAAAAGCATTAGCATAAATAGCTTTAGCTTTTCTAAAGTTTTCTTCGTCCTCTTTAGCAACAGTATAACCATCTACATCGCATAAATCTTTAGCTGTACGAGCCTTTTTAAGATATTTTTGCATATCTAATAAAGCGTTTAGAGTTTTTTCAGCTTTGGCTTTTTCTTCTTCGGATTTACCATCCATATTTTGACGTATTTCATTAATAGCATCTTCAACTTCGGCTAAAGCATCTTTATTTATTTTAGAATCTGTTTCTTGGTCAACTTGATTAAAATCATTAGTAACCCCAATTATAGGTTTTTCTTCTTTATTTAAGTTTTCTTTAATTTCGCGATAATTAGCAAAAGCTTTACGATAATTTTCTTCGTCATTTTCGGCGACTAATGTTCCAGAAATATGACGTAAATCGGGACTAGTTTGAGCATTTACTAAATATTTTTTAATTTCATTTAGAACATTAATTAATTCTTTTATTTTCGCTTGAGTTTCAGGACTAGCTGTTTTTAAACTTTCTTCATGATTACTTATTTCCCCATCAATTTTAGCAATAAAATCAGCATTAATTTGCGGATTATTTATATCTTCATTAGAACTATTATCAAGGTTAGGCTCTTCGCTATGTTCAATTTGAGGTTCGGTAACCTCAGGTATTTCTATAACAACTGGTTCTGGTTCTTCTTTTAAAGTTTCGCCAGCAAAATATTTAGTTTTACTTGCTAATTCTTTTAATAAAGGAATATCTTCAAAATTAGGCGCATAACCAATAGAGCCAACTTTTAGATAATTAGAACTTGGACGACTTAATATTTTTATAATTTCAATTATGCGGTTGCACTCATAAACATCTTCAGGAAGAACAGCCCATTGTTTTTCGCCAATTTTAGTAGTTTCTTTCATATCAACATTGAAACCACGATGTTCGTCATCACTTACTCTTTTAGCAATTTCGTCAATATAATTTTCTAGATTATTAATTATTTTTTGATTTTCTTCAAAAGCTTTGAGATTAGGATTATGTTCATTAAATAAATTAGTATTATTTAATAATTCTTTTAATTCTCTAACATCTTCACTAGAAGCTTTGGCAATTCCCCATACATCAGTTAAAGCATATTTACTATTATTAGCTTTATTTAAAATTCTTAAAATAGATATTAAATTATTATATTCGGCAAGATTAGAAGCTGTAACATACATACCATTAGCTACTTTCTTAGAGCCTTTAGTTTGACGACGACTTTCTAATTCTCTTAATTTAGCTGTAATAGCGTTAATTATATCCGCATTTGGTAATTCTGGTTTTGGTTCTTCTTTTTTAGGAAGAGGTTTTAATCTTTTAAATATTTCCGTATTATTTAAAATTTCGGCGACTTTTTCTTTTTGAATTTCATTTACAAATATTAAGTCATTAACACATATTAAATCTTCGTCTTTAACATTATTTATAATTTGTTTTAAAACATATAAATTATCATATTCTTCTTTAGCGCTTTTTAATATACTTTTACCATCAATGCCAAAAGCAATTTCCGTGCCAGAGCGAGTATTCCGATAAGAGGTTAAGATAAAATCCATTTGCTCATCAATTACCGCATTTATTTTACTATTAACAGTATTTTTGATAGCCACAATTTGGTCTAAAATTATTTTTTTATGTTCTAATAAGGTGGCTCTTTGACTCATTAATTCTTCAAGTTTTCTTTGGCTTTCTAAAGCATTAGCAATTAAAGATGTATTTTGAATATCTTTATTTATTTTTTCATAATTGCTATTAATAGTATTAAGGCTTCCAACTAAAGCATTAAAACGAGCAATTTCTCCACTAGTTGCTTGGGCTAAGTCATAACTTTTTGAATCATAATATTCGTTATTTTCTTCGCGAACCTCATTTTTAAGTTCTTCGTATACCTCAGTTATATAATCAATATTTTCATTTATAATAACATTATTTTTTTGTTCGTAATATTCATAAGCGCGAACATCAAATTCTTTTGTCCGTCCTTTTTTTACATAAACATTAGTATTGCCAACTCTTTCTAATTCACTAGGATTTAAATTGGCTGCTTCTTTAATAATTTCTAATAATACTGTTTTAATTAAATCATAATTCATATGAGTTCCCTCTTTCACACCAAAAAATATAAATCTGTTAGTATTATAGCATAAAAATATTTGTTTTACAATTAATATTAGAAGTTTTACAAATTGGCTACTAAAATTCGCGAAAGTATGCTATTATTAATATAATGAAAGTGGGTTATAAAATGAAAGAAAATATATTTCGGGAGTATGATATTAGAGGTGTTTATCCAACAGATATTAATGAGACGGTCGCTTATACTATTGGCAGAAGCTATGGCAGCTATTTACAAGAGAAATTAGGGCAAACTACTTGTATTGTTTCTTATGATAATAGATTATCTAGTCCAGTACTTTCAGCTTATTTAATTAAAGGAATTACCGATAGTGGTTTAAATGTCTATAATTATGGACTTACTACGACCCCAATGCATTACTATGCCAGATATATTCACAATATGTTTGGCATAATGATTACCGCTAGTCATAATCCTAAGGATGAAAATGGGTTTAAATTTTCATTTGATAGTTTAGCTAATGCGCGCGGAGATATGATTAAAGAATTTAAAGATTATACTCTAGCTGGAAAATTTTTAAGTGGAAATGGCACGGTTTCCAGTGGCAATATTTCCGAAAAATATTTAGAATATTTACGTTACGGTTTAGAGTTTGGAAGAAAAAAAAGAAAAGTAGTTATTGATGTGGGAAATGGAACTACATCAATTATTGCCCGAAGAATATTTGAAAAAGTTAATGTTGATTTTGAAATTATTTATGAAGAAAGTGATGGACATTTCCCTAACCACCATCCTGACCCATCGGTAGAGGCGAACTTAGAAGCTTTAAAAAAAGAGGTTGTAAAAGTTAAAGCGGATTGTGGAATTGCTTTTGATGGTGATGGAGATAGAATTGGGATAGTTGACGAAACAGGTCGCATGGTACCAATTGACCATTTTATGATTTTAATAATTAGAGATATTATTGGTAAGGTTAAAAATAAAACTTTTCTTTATGATGTTAAATGTAGTAAGGCTTTAGATGACGAAATAAAAAGATTAGGCGGAAATGCTATTTGTTATCGAACTGGAGCTTCTTATACTCAAGCTAAAGTTCATGAAGAAGACTTACCTTTTGGAGGAGAATATTCCGGACATATTTTCTTTAGAGATAAAATTGCCGATGTCGGGAGTGCAATTTATGCCGGTCTAAGATTATTAGAAATTTTAAGTAAAACTAATGAACCTTTAAGTAAACTTTTAACTAATATTCCTCAATATTATTCAACCGCGGAATTAAAATTCCCCTCTCGGGATGAAACTAAGTTTGAGGTTATTAAAAAAATCAAAGATTTTTGCGAAACTCAAAACTGGGTTTTAAATACAATTGATGGAGTAAGAGTTAATTTTAATACTGGTTGGGCTTTAGTGAGAGCCAGCAATACAGGGCCAAATATTACAATGAGATGTGAAGCAACAACTCCAGAAGGCTTACAAAATTTACAAACAATATTTACTAATTTAGTTAATACTTACAATAAATAAAGGAAAGATTATTCAGTCTTTCCTTTTTCTAATAAAAGTTCTAATGGTTTACTCCCAATATCTTGACGTTCAGTTTTTATCATTTCCATAAATTCGTCTAAAGTAATATTGGTTTTACCATAGAAATAAAAACCGCTTCGAAAATACATTAATATTTTATGAATTTCTTGTGCTGTAACAGTTTCTTTTAAATATAAATCACTACCAATAGCTAAACAAGCTTCTTCAAAGGTTACAAATTTTTTAGGGTAAGCATTAAAGGTTGGTTCGGAGGTATCACTTAGGCTATTACCAAATTCAGAGGAAAAACCAATAATTCTTCCCCCACCTAAACTTTTGTAAACAGCTCCCGTACACCTATAATTTGTGTCTTTATCATTGTATTTTATTTTTTTATCAAAAATAAAAGCATCAATAGCTATATCATCAATATTAGGAACAGTATAGGCGGCAATAATAATATCACGAGGATGATACTCTATTTCCGTTTTTTGTTCTTGAAGATTAGCTAACTCTTCTTGTAATTTGGTTTTTTCTTCTTCAATATTTATAATATCATTAAGAGAACTATGCTCTGCTTTTAATTTAGCTAATTCAATTTTCGCCTTAGCAATTTCCTTTTTGATTTCTTGTAATTCATTTAAAGCGGCCTCTTTTTCAGATAAGCCCGGATGATTATTTTTAAAAGCTCCAACTATTGCTTTTAAGTGATTTATTTCGGTATCTAATAAAATAATTTCATTATTTCGAGAAGCTATGGCTTCATTTAAAAGTTTTAATTGATTAAATCTTTCTTCAACTTTTTTTTGATGGTTAGAAAACATTTTTAAGTCTCCTTTCAAATATGGTTTATATTTTATAATAATTTTATTTTTATGTCAATTTTAGGTTTAATTTATTATATTTCTTTCCATAATAATTTTAGGAGGATAATATGACACAAAAAGATTTATTATATTTAGAAGATGCTATTGGTCATGAAACTAATTTAGTAGCGATTTATGAATATTATTTAGAAATGTTAGAAGATAATAATTTAAAAACATTTTTAAAAAATGAAATTAAAAAACATCAAAATCTAAAAGCTAAACTTTTAAAAACTATGGAGGATGTTGCTAATGAATGATAAATTAATTATGGAAAGTATTTTATTACTTTTAAAAAGCACAGTTGAGGTTTATGTTCATGGGACTTTAGAAAGTTCTAATAAAACTATTCATAGTGCTTTAAAAAATGGATTAGATGAAATTATGAAAATGCAATTTGATGTTTTTTTAAAAATGAAAGATGCTGGTTGGTATAAAATAACTAATATAGCTCCGAAAATGATTGAACAAAGTTATAAAAAATTACAAAATAAAGAGGCTTAAACTTAAGCTTCTTTTATATAGGGTTTAAATTCTTTAGGTAATTTAGCTTCAAATAAATATTCTTGCTTATTTAAATTAAGTTCTAAAGAAATGGCATGTAAACCTAATCTATGGAAAGGATTAGTAGCACTACCATATTTTTTATCCCCAACGATAGGATAACCTAAATTACTAAAACCAACCCTTATTTGATTTTTCTTACCAGTAATTATTTCGATATTAACTAAAGTATTATTAAATTTATAATTAATTACTTTATATTTAGTCTCAGCATATTCCCCTTGAGAAGAAGCATAAACTTGGTGGAATTTATTTTCTCGTAAATATTCTTTAATTACTCCCCTTTTATTTGGTAATTTGCCCTCTAAGATAGCTATATATTTTCTTTTCGTGATATTAAGCCAATTAGCTTGTAAATATTTTTTTAACTTTTCATTTTTAGCAAATACCACGACTCCACTAGTATCTTTATCTAAACGATGGACAATAAATATTTTATTTGATTTACGCTGCTTCTTAACATAATCTTTAGCCATACTATATAAAGTATTAGTAGTTTTACCATCACTAATCGTTAATAATTTAGGAGGTTTATTTACTACCAATAATTCTTGATTTTCATAAATAATATTTAATTTTTGCATATAAACACCTACTTTTTAAATTTATTAATATATTCTTTCATTTCTTTACTTACGCGTTTACTATCTTTAATTTTACTTATACTTTTATTAATTGTAAATTGATTTAAATTATGATGTTCTAAATAAACTAAAGTAGTACTTTCAAATTTAATAAAACATTCACATAATAACCAAGCTTTAGCCATGTTTATATAATATAAATCGCTATTAATAGTATCTAAAATATTAAAAATATAACTTAAATATTCTTCGGAAACATAATAATTTAATAATAAAACTAAACCTACTCGTACATAATATTCTTGTTTAGTATTTATTAAATTATTAATGATTTTTTGAAAATATTCTTTATGCTTATTTACAATTTTTAAACTAGCACAAAAAGTATCACATAAAGCCCAATTATCAATTAAAGATATATAATCTAAAAAATAAATATTTAATTCGTTTAAGTCTTTAATTGTTCCTATGACTAAGCCAGTAAGCATTACTAATTCATAATAATTAGTAGAAGAATTTTTTAAAAAAGCTTGATAATTACCTTGACTAATTTCTTTAGCTATATTTTTTAAAATAGGTACTTTTATTCCTAACATAGGATATTTGGTATTTATGATTTTAGTATTAAATTCTTGATATTTATGATTTTTAATACTTATTAAATAATTAATAAATTCTTGATATGTTTTTTTATTCCAATTAATTTCTTTTAAATTCATAATTACCTCATAATTAATATAGCATTTTTTATTAATTAAAAAAAGAGAAAATAAGAATTAATTGTTTTTTATAAAATATATGATATAATAAATATAAGTAAGCGTTAGGAAACTAACGTCTACTATTTTTCATGGTTGACGTTTATGCTGGTATTATTACTGTTTAAAACAATAATAATATATGGCATGGACGTCTTTTTTAGTTTAAACAAACTAAATATCTTAATTAAAATTTCTTTTAATGAGACTAAGTAATGCATAAAATTCCTTTCTCCAAAACCCCCAAGGAGTTTTTAAAGGGAGGTAACTTATGTCTTAATTAGTAGACGCCAGTCCTAACGCTTAAATGTATTCTACCATATAGTTTATATTTGTAAAGAAAAATCGTTCGACACTTTTCGACATCAAAAAAAGTGAAGATTATTCTTCACTTAATATGTTAGGCCTTGGTAAAGGGTTTGGCCTACTTGCCCATATATAATTAAAGCAATATGAGCAAGTTATTTTTTTTATTAAGTTGCTACAACAAATGGAGTGTCAACAGAACCATTTCCTCCTGAGAAAGTTATATCTGCACGTAAATTTATTACTGGACGCACACCAAGAGTAGCGGTGCCCACAACGTTGTAGCTGAGGTTGCCATCACTATTCACATCGAATACGTAAGCACTACCATTAGCGAGCAAGGCATACGGAGACATTACCCAATAATCTTGGTGTGTATATAAGTAATAACTTGAATTACCAGTGCCCAAGAATCCACCAGCTAATAATACCTCATCCGCCGTTATTAAGCCTATTGGATGTTCTAACAATTTATTCCCTTTACTAGCTCCTGCTTTAGTAAATAAATCTCTTTTATAAGCAGCGTTGTTTACATCTACACTTGTTTCTTGTTCTGTTGCTGTCGTTGCACTTACTCCACATTTTAATGTTGGGTATTGTGTTTGTCTTTTAGAATTACTCTTTTCTACTCTTCCCCATGCTGCATAACTTGTTGCTGATGTTCCAAAACCTGTTCCATCGTAACTTGAATTTACACCTGTTACCTTTTGTCTATCATTGCAAAATCCGGCATCTTGGTCTATGTAGTTGTCATATGTTGCTAGCAAATTATCTCTGTACCAATCATTTAAATAACTTGCTATTGTACTTGGAGTTGTTCCTTGATGGGCTTCGTCATAAGTACTACTTGTTTTCCCAAAATTGTAATATCCTACGTAGGTATTATCAGTATACGGAGAAGATTTATATTCTTTTGTTGTTAATTGGGTATTTGTATTTGTTGTATCTTTACAACCTATATTTCCACATTGATATATTAATCTAAGTGTTCCATCTCCATTTATTCTAATTATTCTCCATCTCTTATTAGCAAACTCTACCCAATTATTATTTGCTTGCCCTCTAAAGAAATAACTTGTTCCATCATTATCGGGAGCTTCATATAAAATATTTTCGTGATTTTCTGTATCTACTCCAGTCACTTTCATTACGCCACTTGGGTCTGTTCCATCAAATCCTGTTCCACTTTTAGCCGTAGTAAAACTTTCTTCTCCGCCTTTAGTTTCATTTAACTTAGCAAGCATACCTTCTGGAGTTGGTTTATAGAAATATAATACACAACTAGTTCCACTTTGAGTTAAGTTTGATACTAATACTCCATGGTTTCCATTATCCCATATTGGAGTTGCTCCATTTGTACACATACTTTTTTCTGTATTTAAAATATATCCATCTTCTTTACTTGGTATCTCGTTTTGTTGTTTATATTTCCCATTTTCTTGTTCTACGTTTATTGCTAATATATTTATATCTGGTTCAGCATCGCTTTCCCCTATTGTTACCTCTCCACTAAACACTCCATTATTATCATAACTTTGGTCTTCACTTTCGTTTGGATATTCTATTATGACATAATAACTTACTTTCTCTCCCGTTGGACTCGCATTTATAAATTCGTCTTGCACTAATATTTCTTGATTACTTGTTATTGTTCCCTCTCCTACTGGGGAACCTAATTTATCGATGTTACTTATTTTACATTCTTCATAGACCATTTGTCCACCGGCTACATTTTGACTTTTTCTATTACAACTTGATGTTACATCTTGTAACTCTGTTACTTTATATACGGTATATTTTAATTTTGTTTTTAAAGTATTAGTTATTTCTTTATATATTACATTATAGGAAACTAAAATATTATCTCCGGTTGCTTTTACATCTATTCTTGATACATCTTTATGGCCAGGAAGCATATCTTTTGCATTAAAATTTAATCTTCCATATATTTCTATGGTTGCTCCATTTATATTCGCGGTTGTTACTTTAGTTTTGGCTCCATCTCCTTGAAACAATGTTTTTCCTACAAAAAATGCTAAACTTACCCCTATTCCTAATATTAATACACTTAGTAATACTATTATTCTTTTATTTTTTGTCATATATATTCCTACCTATTTCTATGATAATATGTACCTTATTAAGGTTCCTACACTATATTAATAATAGCATTGTAAAGGTACCTTGTCAAGGTATTTTTTAGCCTAATAATTGGTTTTTATAGTAACTTTGATATATGGAGGTATGTATGAAACTTATTGCAAATAGCTATGAACCAAAAGATATTTTTAAAATACTTAGAGAATGGACAGACTTAACTCAAGAAGAATTAGCTAAAGAAATAAATAAAAGCAAATTCGGTTTAAAAAAATATGAAAATGGAGAAAATCGTTTTTATTTTGAAACAATATTAGAGATATGTAATAAACATAATATAACTATTACTTTTGAAAAAGGGCAATAAAAAATTGAAGAGTTTCTTCAATTTTTATTTGCGATAATTTGTTGTAATAATTTCCATATCCGTGGTTAATTGTTTTATTCTTTCAATTATTCGACGAGCTTTTACTTTATCAATATTACTCTTAGTTTGGGATAAATGGGTTTCTAATTCTTCAATAGTTAAATTAGAGGTAAAGAAAGTTGGTAAATGGTCATTCATTCTATTTTGTAAAATAGTACCTAATACCTCATCTCTTCCCCATTCACTTACAGTCTCGGCTCCTATATCGTCAATAAGTAAAATAGGAACAGTACTATATTTAGTTATATTTTCGCCAAATAAATCCCAGTCATCCTTTAAAGTTCGTAATATTTCTGGAAAATAAAGAGCAATATAATTTACTTTTTTCTTATTTTTAAGTTCATTTAATAAAGCATATATAAGATAAGTTTTCCCACTCCCGAAAGTACCATGAAGATATAAACCTTTTAAATCTTTTATACCATCATAGGCATCATAAAAATCTTTTAACCATTTAATTAAAGTTACTCTTTTTTTATCAGTAACATTTATATCTTTAAATGAAGCCATTTCTAATTCTTTAGAGGCAGTTTTTTTAGTTTCTAAAAGCTTTTCTTCTTGTTGTTCATATTGGCAAGGAATATAAACAAAATCAATATAATTAGAAGCTTTTTCGGGATAAAGATAATGACCTATTACTTTATTTTGACATTCATATAAACCATGACAATTTTTACAATTATTTAAACTTTTGACACAATCTTCTAAACTAGAATTATTTAAACTACCTAAGTATTCATTTATTTTTAGTTTAGTAACTAAATTTTGAAAATCAGGATTTTTTAAGTTTTCTTTATAATCTTTTAATAAAGTATTATTATTTATTTCGAAAGTTTTAAGTTTTTCCATTTAAGCCTCCTATATATTTTTTAGTAAGTTTTCTAGTTCTTGTTGTTCTTCTAAACTTACCTCTTCCTTAGTTATATTTTCATCAAACCAAACAGGTACAGCCTTTTCTTTTAAATTAGTCTTAGTTTTAGTTTCTTTAGTTTTAACCTGCGATTTTTTATGTTCTTTTTCGGCGAATTCCATCGCTTCTTTAGCGGTTCTAATACCAGCCCTTTTCCACTGGCCAGCGATAGTTTCAATATAATTAGCACTAAGACGATTATTATTTTTCTTTAAAACATAATCGATTAATACATTAACCACGGAGGGAGTTAATTCTAAATCAATAGCTAAATACTCTAATAATTTTAAATCTCGTGGTGTGGGTTCAATTCCATTATATTTATCTTTTAAAAATTCATAAGGAGAGGTATTTTCAAAAACTGCGATAATTTTACCTTTTTTAGAATTATTACCAAGGGGTTCTTTTAAATATTCAGGAGTATTACGATAAATTAAAGTAGGAAGAGTACCAGTTTTAAATTGATATTGTTTACGAGCATTTTTTCTTAATTCTTCTTTATTAATATTGCCTGTTTCATTTAAACTAGAACGAATTATTTCAGTCATTTTTAAGTTATCTAAATTATAAATAAAACTTAAATTAATTATTAATTCTTTTACTTTTTTAGTAAAAGCTTTAGGATTTAAAAGAGTTTTCGGAATACTACTCATAAGAAAATCAAAATCAATATCCGAAATAATATTTAATGGTAAAGTAGTTCTCTCTTTTATTTCTCCTACAGGGATGCTAGTAGGCTCAAAAGTTTCATTTAATGTTTTAGTTATTTCTTCATAACCAGTTAAATTAATATTGATTTTTTGTTCCCCTTTTTTTAAGTCATTATATTCTGTTTCGCCAATATTATTATATAAAACAACATTTAAAATAGGATTATTAAAAAATTCACTGGCAGTTAAAGGAGAATATAATTCATAAACATAGGAATTTACATCTCCAGTTTTAACATAAGTTTTTAAAAGGCCCATGGCTTCTAAAGCTTCTCGAGCTATTTTGATAGTTTCTAAATCACATTTTAAAATACTCATAAGGTGGTGATGGGTAAAATCTTTACTCATTAATTCTAAACGGTCTAAATCACTCCAAAAAGTTAAATATAAAGAAACAGCACTATAACCAATAATAGGTTCATATAAGTTTATTAAATTTTTTTTATCAGTTTCAGTTAGAATGGTTTTATTTACAATTACATATCTATCCGCGGGTAATAAGGTTATTAATTGCATAGCTTCACTTCCTAACTAATTAATAATATTATAAAATAGAAATGAGTTTTAAACAAGAAATAATCCACAATAATTAGTAATTATTTTTATTTAATTAAAAAACATTTAGAACTTTACTCTAAATGTTAAAAAATATTTAATTTATTAAAAGTAATTACTTAAAATTCAATAAATTTTTGGATATAAGCTTTTAATTCTTCGGTTTTTAAAGTTATTTGTTCCATAGTATCTCTATTTCTTACAGTAACCGTATTATTATTAATTGTTTCATCATCAACTGTAATACATAAAGGTGTACCTATAGCATCGCTTCTTCTATATCTTTTACCAATAGAACCACTTGTATCCATATTACACATAAATGATTTAGATAGTTCACTATAAATATCTAAAGCTTTTTCCCCATGAGTTTTTTTAATTAATGGTAAAATGGTAACTTTATAAGGAGCTAAATAAGGATGAATTTTTAAAACTTCTCTTTCTTCATTATTACTTAATATTTCTTTAGTATAAGCATCACTTAATAAAGCATATAATAATCTATCTAAGCCGACACTTGGTTCAATAACATATGGTAAATATTTTTCGTTTGTCTCGGGGTCTAAATATCTTAAATCAGTTTTAGAATGCTCACTATGGACAGTTAAATCATAATCAGTACGGTCAGCAATACCCCATAATTCACCCCACCCCATAGGAAATTTATATTCTATATCCGTGGTAGCTTTACTATAAAAAGATAATTCTTCTTTAGAATGGTCGCGGTATCTTAAATTTTCTTTATTTAAACCTAAAGTTTTTAAAAAATCAATACAATAATTTTTCCAAAAACCAAACCATTCTAAGTCAGTGTTGGGTTTACAGAAAAATTCTAATTCCATTTGTTCAAATTCTCTAGTTCTAAAAATAAAATTACCAGGAGTTATTTCATTGCGAAAACTTTTACCGGTTTGACAAATACCAAAAGGAACTTTTAAACGCATACTACGAGCAACATTTAAAAAATTAACAAAAATACCTTGAGCTGTTTCCCCTCTTAGATATACTTTAGATTTGGCATCTTCCACCACGCCCATATTGGTTTCAAATAAAAGATTAAATTTACGGATAGGAGTAAAATCACTTTTACCACATTTAGGGCATTTTATTTCATGAGTAATAATATAATTTTCTAATTCTGCATTACTCCATCCATCGCCAGTTTCTTGACCTTGAGAATATTCCTCAATTAATTTATCGGCTCTATGTCTAGCTTTACAAGATTTACAATCAATTAGAGGGTCGTTAAAATTAGTAACGTGACCACTAGCAACCCAAACCTCCGGATTCATTAAAATAGCACTATCAAGACCATAATTATAGGGGTTTTCTTGAACAAATTTTTGCCACCAAGCCCGGCGAATATTATTTTTTAATTCTACACCTAAGGGACCATAATCCCAAGTATTAGCTAAGCCGCCATAAATTTCACTACCTTGGAAAATAAAACCATATTGTTTACAATAATTTACTAATTCATCTTGTGTTATCATATTATTCCTCCTCAACAAAAAAGCTCTAAAAGATATTATAGGTTGAAAATAAGTTACCCTATTTTTAGAGAGAACACCTTTATTTTTATATTTATTATAAGCTATTATTTTTAGTTTCGCAAGTCCTTTTTAACGGGACCAACCGAAATGCATATTTTTTAAAATAGTTTGTAAAGATGTTATTAAATTCTTAGTTTCAATAGATATTTCTTCCGCGTCTAAAAGGGCTACTAAATCATCATAAATTAAATTTAAAGTTTCTTCATCACATAAAACTAAACGAGATAAAATATTGATTACCGAAATAACTATTAAAGCATAGGTATTAGAAGAATTATTTAAATCATCATGACTACGAATATATTCTATAAAATCTAAACTTTCTAAGACTAATATACTTTTATCAACAAAAATATGACTAGGAAGCTCTTCAGTTCGATATTTATCAGCTTCTAAACTGATATTAGTACTTAACATATCATATAAGAAATCATTTTCTAAATAAGGGTCCATATATATTAAATTATATCGATATAATATCAATTCATTACGAATACTAGCATAATAAGGATTATTTATTAATTCATTTAGAAAGTTTAACATTAAATGATTAATATCCGTTTTTAAAGTATTAGCATAATCATAGACATCATCCCCAGTTAAATGTTCAAATAAATGGAAAAGACGATATATTTCGGCATCGACTAAATGACCTAAAGTTAAAGGTATTTCTTTAGGACTATATTTTCTTTTTAATATTTCTTCTTTTAAAGTATTTAAAGAAAATTGTTCTGTTAAATGCGAAATTATTTTAGTTTCTTTTTTAGTAAGCTCTATTATATTTTTAAAACATTCTTCATATTCTAAAGAATCTGTTTTATTTAAAACCTCGCCTGTATATAAAGCTAAATAATTTTCAGTAATTTGTGCTTCTATATTTAATAATAAATTTATATATTCTTCTAAAACCATATAACCCACCTTTTTTTAGTATAACATATATTAAAAAAATGTAAATAAAAAAGAAGAGTTATTCTTCTTCAGTTTGAGGAATGGCATTTTCTAATTCTTCATTTTCTAAAGTTGTTTCCTCTTCACTAATAGTAGGCTCTTCTTCTGTTTCAACATCAGTTTTCTCATCCATAAGTTTTTCTTCTAAGAATTCTGAAGCATCATCATCCATAAATTCTTTTTCCAGATAAATATCAATGTCATTATATTCTTTAGCACCTGTTCCAGCCGGAATAAGTTTACCAATAATAACATTTTCTTTTAAACCACGTAAGTAATCAACTTTACCTTTAATCGCAGCGTCAGTTAATACTCTGGTTGTTTCTTGGAAAGAAGCCGCGGATAAATAACTATCAGTTTCAAGAGAAGATTTAGTTATACCTAACATAATTGGACGACCAGTCGCTGGAATACCACCACGTAAAATTACTGGTTTATTTCCTTCGGTAAAGTCATGCATAGATACAGTTAAGCCTTCTACAAAATCTGTATCTCCAGCATCAATTATCCGAACTTTATTAATCATTCTCTTAACAATTATTTCCACGTGTTTATCATTAATATCAACACCTTGTAATTTATATACCGCTTGAATTTCTTTTAAGATATATTCTTGAGCTGTAAGTGGGTCCGTGACGGCAAGTAATTCTTTTGGCGCAATAGAGCCTTCCGTTAATTTTTCACCAGCGACAACTTGGTCCCCAACTTCAACCCGAAGCTTAGTATTGTAATTAGTGATATGTTCTCTTATACCAGCTTCATTTTCAACGACAACTTTATGTTTACCACCTTGGTCTTCAATAGAAATAACTTTACCATTGATTTCCGAAATAGTTGCTTTATATTTTGGCGTACGTGCCTCAAATAACTCTTCAACCCGAGGTAAACCTTGAGTAATATCGTCACCACCGGCAACACCACCAGTGTGGAATGTACGCATAGTAAGTTGAGTACCAGGTTCGCCAATAGATTGAGCGGCCATAATACCAACTGCTTCGCCGGTTTCAACTAAGTTACCGGTTGCAAGGTTACGTCCATAACATTTTTGACATACCCCATTTTGAGTTTTACAAGTAAGAACACTCCTTATTTCAACTTTCTTAATACCAGCTTTAACTATTTTAGTTGCAATATTTTCAGTAATAAGCTCATCTTTATCCACGATTAATTCTTTAGTCTCGGGATTAACTACTTTTTTAGCTGTATATCTACCTAAAATACGTTCGCTTAAAGATTCAATTACTGAACCATCTTTATCATTAACTAAATCATAAACCTCAACTCCGGCAATAGAGCCACAATCAAATTCTTTAACAATTATATCTTGAGCAACATCGACTAAACGACGAGTTAAATATCCAGAGTCGGCAGTACGTAAAGCAGTATCCGCGGAACCTTTTCGAGAACCATGGGTTGATAAGAAGAACTCAGATACATCTAGACCTTCAATAAAACATGAGGTAATAGGAATTTCAACGGTTGAACCATCAGGTTTAGCCATTAAACCACGCATACCAGCAAGTTGAGTAAAGTTGGAAATAGAACCACGCGCATTAGAGTTCATCATCATAAATATTGGGTTATCAAAGTCATTGGCAGATATTTCTTGTAATTCTTTTTTAACCTCGTCATTAGCTTCATTCCAAATTGCTATAACACTATTATATCTTTCTTCTTCAGTAATTAAACCACGTTTAAATTGTTTATTTACTTTATCAACTTTATCTTTAGCATCGGCAATAATTTGAGGTTTCTTTTCGCTTCGAACAATATCAGATACAGATACAGTTATACCAGCGACAGTTGAATATTTGAAACCTAAATCTTTTAATTTATCAAGCATTATAGATGTTTCTGTAGTTTTATAACGTTTAAATACTTGAGCAATTATCCATTCAAGAGTTTTCTTAACAAATGGTTTAGATAATTCCATTTTAGCTATTTCTTCCGGAATATTTTTACCCATTTCAATAAAGAATTTACTTGGAGTTATTCCTTCGATATTTTCTTTAGTACCCTCATTTACATATGGGAAAGAATCCGGTAAAATTTCATTAAAGATTATTTTACCTACGGTAGTTACTAAATATTTATTTTGTTGTTCTTCGGTAAATAATTTATATTTGAAAGAACGAACTGGAACAGCAATACGAGTATGAAGAGTTACCTCTCTTCTTTCGTAAGCCATTAAAGCTTCACTAGTATTTTTATAAACTTTACCTTCGTTGGGCTCGCCCGCTTTTTCAATAGTTAAATAGCAGTTTCCTAAAACCATATCTTGAGATGGAGTAACAATAGGTTTACCATCTTTAGGGTTTAAGATATTACTTGCTGATAACATTAAAATTCGCGCTTCGGCTTTAGCTTCCTCAGATAAAGGAATATGGACAGCCATTTGGTCACCATCAAAATCGGCATTAAATCCCGTACAAACTAATGGGTGTAAACGAATAGCTTTACCGCCGACTAATTTAGGTTCAAAAGCTTGAATACCAAGTCTATGTAAAGTTGGAGCTCGGTTTAATAATACAGGATGTTCAGTAATTACATCTTCGACAATATCCCAAACACATTCGTCACGAGTATCTATTAATTTTTTTGCTCCTTTAATATTATGAGCTAAACCTCTTTCAACTAAGCCATGAATAACATGAGGTTTAAATAATTCAAGAGCCATTTCTTTAGGTAAACCACATTGATACATTTTTAAGTTTGGTCCAACTACAATAACAGAACGACCAGAATAATCAACCCGTTTACCTAACAAATTTTGACGGAAACGTCCTTGTTTACCTTTTAACATACTAGATAAACTCTTTAATGGACGATTACCAGCCGCGGTAATAGAACGACCCCGACGACCATTATCAAATAAAGAGTCAACTGCTTCTTGAAGCATTCTTTTTTCATTTTGAACGATAATAGTTGGAGCGCCTAATTCTAATAATTTTTTTAAACGATTATTACGATTAATAATTCGACGATATAAATCATTTAAGTCAGAGGTAGCAAAACGACCACCATCAAGTTGAATCATTGGACGTAATTCAGGGGGAATAACAGGTAGAACGTCTAAGACCATCCATTCAGGCTTATTGCCACTTTCTTGGAAAGCAACTAAACAATCTAAACGTTTTACTAAACGAATTCTTTTTTGGCCAGTCGCATTTTCAAGTTCATGACGTAGTTCTTCAACTTCTTTATCAATATCAACTTTACTTAATAATTCTTTAATAGCTTCGGCACCCATGCCTACTTTAAAGGAATTACCATATTTTTCATAATAAGCCCGATATTCTTTATCAGATAAAGTTTGTTTTTGCTCTAAAGGAGCATTTCCTGGGTCAATTACTACATAAGAAACGAAATATAAAACTTCCTCTAAGTCTCTTGGAGACATATCTAGGACAAGACCCATTTTAGAGGGAACGCCTTTAAAGAACCAAATATGAGAACATGGAGCGGCTAATTCAATATGACCCATTCTTTCCCGACGAACACGAGATTTAGTTACCTCAACGCCACAACGGTCACATATAACATTTTTATATCTTAAACGTTTATATTTACCACAGCTACATTCATAATCTTTAGTTGGACCAAAGATTTTTTCACAGAATAAGCCTCCCCGTTCTGGTTTTAAAGTACGATAATTGATGGTTTCTGGTTTTTCAACTTCACCATAAGACCAACTACGAATTTTCTCGGGTGATGCAATACCTATTTTAATACCTTTAAAATTATTAACATCTATCATAAATTACACCTCTTCCCCTAAGATTTCATCTTCTAATTCTTCTAGTTCCTCATCATCTGGTTCTTCATCAAAGTCATCATCTTGAGCGTCAAAATCGTCATCGCCATCTTCATAGTCTTCTTCCGGCATTTCTTCTTCGTCGTCGCCTTTTAATTCAATTTCGCCATCACGAATACTAGCTTCGGCATCTATTTCTTCTATTTTTAAAGTATCTTCTTGAGCTTCTTCCTCTTCAAGGTCTTTAAATTCTATTACTTTATCATCTTGAGATATAATTTGCATATCTAAACCTAAAGCTTGGAATTCTTTAATTAAAACTCGGAAAGATTCAGGAACACCAGCTTGATTAACAGTTTTACCTTTAACTAAAGCTTCATAAACTTTAACCCGGCCAATAATATCGTCGGCTTTAACAGTTAAAATTTCTTGTAAAACATGAGCTGCACCATAAGCATATAGAGCCCAAACTTCCATTTCACCAAAACGTTGGCCACCAAATTGTGCTTTACCACCTAAAGGTTGTTGAGTTACTAAAGAATAAGGTCCTGTTGCTCGAGCATGTAATTTATCATCAACCATATGATGTAATTTTAACATATACATTACACCAACCGAAATACGTTGGTCAAATGGTTCACCAGTACGACCATTATAAAGAATAGTTTTACCATCAGGTTCCATACCAGCAGTATGCATTTCTTCTTGGATATCTTCCCATGTAGCACTATCAAAGACTGGCGTAGCATAATGAACACCTTGGAGTTTTCCAGCCATTCCTAAGTGTAATTCTAAGATTTGACCGATATTCATACGAGATGGAACACCTAGAGGGTTTAACATAACATCAACTGGTTTACCATTTGGTAAGTATGGCATATCTTCTTCTGGTAAAATAAGCGAAATAACACCTTTATTACCATGACGACCTGACATTTTATCGCCAACTTGAATTTTACGTTTTTGAATAATATAGACTCTTATTATTTTAGAAACACCAGCTGGTAATTCGTCAGAGTTTTCTTTAGTATAAATTTTAACATCATGAACTATACCGGCGGCACCATGTTCAACTCTTAATGAAGTATCTCTTACTTCTCGAGTTTTTTCACCAAAAATAGCATGTAATAATTTTTCTTCACTAGTTAATTCTTGAACACCTTTTGGCGTAACTTTACCAACTAAAATGTCCCCTTCTTTAACCTCAGTACCAATTCTTACTATACCATTAGAATCTAAGTTTTTACGAGCTTCTTCACCAACATTAGGAATATCACGAGTTATTTCTTCAGGTCCTAGTTTAGTATCCCGACAATCAATATCATAATGCTCTAAATGTAAAGAAGTATAAACATCATCTTTAACTAATCTTTCATTTAAAATTACCGCATCTTCATAGTTATAACCATTAAAGGTCATGAAAGCAACTGTCATATTTTTACCTAAAGCAAGTTCGCCTTTTTCCGTCGATGGGCCATCGGCAATTACTTCACCACGATGGACTTTATCACCTTTTTTAACAATTGGATGGTGATTTAAAGCCGTCGAAGCATTAGTTCTTTCAAAATCAGCTAAATAATAAGTGTCTTTGCCTTTAGCATTTTTAACAATAATTTTTTTACCATCCGCATATTCAACGACGCCATCAGCTTTACAAACAACTGTAGAGCCAGAATCACGGGCAGCAATATATTCTACACCAGTTCCGACAATTGGAGCTTCACTAGTTAAAAGAGGAACCGCTTGACGTTGCATGTTGGCACCCATCAAAGTACGATTAGCATCGTCATATTCAAGGAATGGGATACAACTTGTGGTAATTGCAACAATTTGACTTGGAGCAACGTCAACATAATTAACGTCTTCTCTTTTTACCATAACGTTATCTCCATTTAAACGACATAGAATTTCATCATTTATAATCCGATTATTATTATCAAGTTTAACTGTAGCTTGGGAAATATAATAATCATGTTCTTCATCCGCGGTCATATAAACTACTTCATTACTTACTACACCATTTTCAACTTTACGATATGGAGTCATAATGAAACCATATTCATTAATTTTAGCATAGCCAGCTAAAGAAGTAATTAAACCAATGTTTTGACCTTCTGGAGATTCGATTGGACAAATACGACCATAATGGGAAGCATTAACGTCACGAACATCCATGCCAGCTCTATCCCGAGAAAGACCACCAGGTCCTAAGCTTGATAAACGTCTTTTATCAGTTAATTCGGCAATAGGATTAATTTGGTCCATAAATTTTGATAATTGAGAAGAGCCAAAGAACTCTTTTAAAGCCGCCGTGACCGGGCGAATATTAATTAATGTCTTAGGGGTAACAGAGTCTAACTCTTGGGTAGTCATTCTTTCACGAATAACTCTTTCCATCCGAGACATTCCGGTTTTAAAGACATTTTGAATTAATTCCCCAACTTGTCTTACCCGACGATTTCCTAAATTATCTATTTCATCAGTATTACCAATATTATCATGTAAATTTAAATAATAAGATATAGATGCATAAATATCCGGAATAGTTAAACGTCTAACATCAGTTTTACTATCATTACCGATAATTTTAATAATTCGTTCTGGATTATCTTGAGCATATACTTTAACTTCTTGAATTTCGTTATATTCGTCAAGCTCTTCATTAATAATTGTTTTCTTTAAATTAACGCCTTTAGCAAAGACAGGTCTTAATTCTTCTAAAACCTCTTTAGTTACTAAAGTGCCTTTACTAGCGACTATTTTTTTACCATCTTTAATATCTTCAGCTAAAGTACAACCAAGTAAACGGTCAATAATATTTAATTTCTTATTAAATTTATAGCGACCTACTTTAGCTAAATCATAACGGAATCTGTCAAAAAATCTCGTTACTAATTGATTTTTACTACTATCAAGAGTAGCAGGTTCACCAGGACGAAGCTTTTCGTATATCTCAATTAAAGCTTCATCAGTATTACGAGTAGAGTCTTTTTCAATAGTATTAGCTAAATAATCATTTTCACCAAATACTTCGTAAATATCCTCGTCATTAGATAAACCTAATGCTCTTAAAAAGGTTGTGACTGGTACTTTTCTAGTACGGTCTATTCTAACATACATGATATTACGAGCATCAACCTCATACTCTAACCATGTACCTTTATTTGGTATTACTTCACCACTTATAATACGACGACCATTTTTATCTATTTCTCTTTTAAAATAAATAGATGGACTACGGACTAATTGGGAAACAATAACCCGTTCGGCACCATTTATAATAAATGTTCCGGAATCCGTCATAAGTGGCATATCGCCTAAGAATATTTCTTGCTCTTTAACTTCACCAGTTTCGTGAATAAATACTCTTGCTTGAACCTTTAAGGGAGCAGCATAGTTTACCATTCTTTCCTTTGCTTCTTTTACAGAATATCTTGGAACATCAAAAGAATATTCGCCGAATTCTAGCGAAATATTACCAGTAAAAGATTCAACCGGAAATAAGTCTTCAAATGTTTCTTTAATACCTATGTTTAAGAATTCTTGATAACTCTTTTTTTGAATTTCAAGTAAATCTTGCAACTCCATAGTGTTTCGACTTCTAGAGAAGGTTCTTCTTTCTCTATGGTCTCCAAATTTTTCAACTTTATAAGCCACGATTTCACCCCAATATCTAAAATTTTAGTGCTCATTTAAAGAATTACAAATACGTCACCAATTTAAAATTTTAACAATAAAATATTGTGTTGTCAATTACTTTTTGCAAGAAAAACATAAAAACCCTTACTTTTTTCTTTAATTTCAATTTGATACAGAGAATTTAATTCTTTAATGATACTTTTTACTCCTCCATCAACTCGAATTACCGCCCATAGTTCGCCCGATGGATTTAAATGCTTTTTCGCATCTTTTAAAATGCTTAAAACAACTTTTTTGCCCGCTCTAATGGGAGGATTAGTAATGATTAAATCAAACTTTCCTTCCACTTGTTCATATATATCACTCTCTTTAAATGAGACACTTACTTTATTTAACTTAGCATTTTCTTGAGCTAATTTTAAAGCTCTTTTATTAATATCGCACCCTACTCCCGGAATATTTAATACTTTAGCTAAAACGATACTAATAAAACCATACCCTGAGCCAACATCAAGAAAACTTGTAATATTTTTTTTATTCTTTAAATAAGTTTCGACTAGAAGAATACTACCATAATCAATTTTATTTTTAGAGAATACACCATTATCACTTAAAAACTTAAAAGGAATAGAATTGTAAGTAAAATTAATAATTCTACGTTCACTTTTTAATTGGCTGTTGTTAGTAAAATAGTGTTCCAAGTGCATATCCCCTTTTTTGATTACTTTTAGTATATCAAAGATAAAAAAATAGTCAAGAGTTACTTAACTATTTTTCTTTAAGAATTACTGCTTTTATAAATTATAACCCCGACTATTCCAACTAGGAAGACACTAACAGCTCCAATTACTAAAACATAGGTGATTAAATCGGGTTTAGAATTTGGGGTTGGTTCTTCTGTTGGATTTTCTTCAGGCGAAATTACAGGAACTTTTTTAGCATATTCTAATTGAATAAATTTATCTTGATAGTTGTTTCTATTTATTTTCCAAGTATGAGTATTATTATTTTTTAAATCAGCATTACTATTTATAATTTCATAATCACTAGAAAGCTCTATATTAATATTTAACTCGTCTAATTCGTCATAATAGTCAAAACAGGAATTGCCTTTAGAGGTATTAATAATCAAATGATTCTCACTACCAGAAATAAGCCTAACACTTTCTAAGCAGGAATGAGAAGCTGTAGAATTAATAAATTCTCTTCGAGGAAAATAATAACTAAAAGTAGCATAATTTTCTTGAAAATTAGTTTGATAATATTTACTTGTATCTTCAATAATATAATCTTCAATATTACCATTTTCATCAACTGATTCACTTGGACCTTGGTCGGTATAATAGGCTGGAGTAGGCACACTTGATATATTACTAGCATAAATCGTAATTTCTTCTTGAGCACCATCTTCATTAATAGTTAAATTATAGTTAGCAGTACAACCAGTTAAAATTATTATAAATAATAAAAGAATAATTTTTCGCATTTTATCTCCTTTTTATTGTAACATTCCAGCTCGGAAAATATTGGCAAATTCTTCAGGGGTAACATTTAATTTATTATTAGCATACCAATCAGTCATATCCACCACAAAATTCTCAGAATCACTAAAGGATACAGTACTAATTTTGGTGCCTTCTTTTTCACAGGAGGCATGGGCTATATAATATATTCGATTAATCTCATCGACACCAATGATAAATTGAATATGGCCAGAGTGCCACAACAAATCACCGGGCTGGCCTACAGGTTCTCCTTTAAGTGGTATTTTTTCACCATTATTTAAATCACCATAGCCGGCAGAGCCGATATTACCAGGAGCATTAAAACCAGCATTATGCAATATCCAACTTACAAAGCCTGCACATTCAGGGCCATAGACTTTATAATCAACAGTACAATTATCGCCATAATTATAATAAGTTGAATTTCCACAATTACTATTATGGATAGGAGTTCCCCAATCAGGATCTACACCATAAAAGTTTTTATAGTATTTATTGATGTTAACACCTTGAGAATTATAAAAGTCACTACATTGTCTTTGACCACATAAAGTATAAGGAAGACGTACCCCATACATTTGATATAAATCGCCAACCATGGAAATAGCAACAGCGACCGCGGCAGCTCTAGTTCCCGGGCCAACACTTAAAACATTGGCTAAGATATGTTCATTAAATTCGTTTACATTACTTCCATTTTTCCGCAAATAATCTCTTAAATTAGTGTCTATTATATCATTGCGACCCCTACTAGTAGCTAAAGTATAATTATCACTAACACTTTCATAGATAGACATTATTTTACTATCTTCTCCATTATAATATGCTAAAATATCAAGATAATCATAGCCTTTTTCAAGATTTAAATAATAAGCTCCTATTTGACTAGCTCCATAAGCGTGGCCATGTTCACAACGACCTTCATCGACATATGAAATGAAATCAGTTCGACTAGTCCATTTATCCCAGCTTTTAGGAATAGGTTGTAATTGTTCAGTACCAATAGTATTGCTTCCATAGCCAATATAATAGTTCTCGTCATCTTCGCTTCTTAAACAAGCCATGTCATAATTGCCTTTACCTATTTCATTATTTTTTACCAAAATTAAACCATAAGTTTCGGCCGTGGCTTTAGCAATAATATTATCTTCCGCGGTTATTTTAGCAATAACATTTTCATCCGTATTCATATTTTGAAAGCTACTACTAGATGGGAGAACACATGGGTCTTCTTCAGTATTATTATTAATACCTCTTAAAGCATAAGTTCGAGACATAATGGCAAACGTTTTTAAAGTATCCATAGAATCAGTAAATTCTCCAACTTCAGCATATATAACTCCAGGAATATACTCTTTTTCAAAATCAAATTCTCGAGTGTAAGTACCATCTTTCTTTTTAATAGTGACTTTATCACATAGAACATTTGGTTTATAATATGGATAACCATATAAGCCCATTTTATCAAAATTACTATTAAATTTAGAATCGCCACCCATGACGGTAAAGATTATTAGGAAGAAAAAGGCTATTCCCATCCCTCCTAAAATAATAGGAATTTTATGACGCTCATAAAAACTTTTTAAACCTTTACTTAAAATATCTGAAGCATTAGGTCCACTTTGACCCTTTCCTTTATTTGAAGCTTGAGGATTAGTTAAGTCAGGTGGAAGAAGAGAGGAAAGTGGTCTTCTAGGAGAAGGAGTTGCTCCTGCCTCAGAATTAGGAGCCGTGCCCATCTCAGGATTAGGAGTTCCTCCATTAGCTTCGGCATTATTAGCCATTTCACGATTTAAACTACCATTTTTACGGAAATTAGGAATTGGATTTTCAGAAGCTTGAGGCATTCTAGAAGCTTGAGCTCCTTTATTTCCTTTCATATTAATGGCTTCATTAGCCATATTAGTGGCACCACTTTGATTTAATCCTTGACTTGCTTCTTTAACCCCGGGAATTTTATCAGCTTTTTTAGCTACATCACTGGTTGCTTTGTCAAGTATTTGACTTGTACCAGGAATTTTTTTAGCCATATCATAGGCTTTACCCCCTATTCCGGGAGCAAAATGCTCGGCAACCCCTTTAGCCGCGGTATCTACAACTTGTTTAGTATCAGAATGCTCATCTTGAGTTGTGGGAGAATTATTTTTACTATAATAATTTTCAGGTATTTGACTTATAAAGCGTGAGTTTTCAGGTGTATTCGATTGTTGATTATTTTCTTCATTTGAATAATTAGAGTTATTTTCATTCATTTTACTACACCCTCTTTGTCTTTTTAAATTATACCATAAAAAAATATAAAAAAAAAGAATTATAGAATACACGATTTTAAATATTGAGCATAAATTAATAGTGAGAATACATGAAAGGGTGAATAATATGAATAATAACGATAGTAACACAACCGGAAACTGCATTAATGAAATACTTAGTGTTATATTAGTCCTTCAACAAAATGCCTGTCCAGAGTCTTGCTTAGACGCTTGTGATAGACCAGTTTTAGGTGGCGGGCCTAATTGTTTAATATGTAACACTCGACCAGTTATGCTATATACTTGCGGAGGAAATGGTACTCCTTGGAGTATGCCAACAGTTAAAGACACAACTATAACTTGTACAGGAACAACCGGTACAGAATGTTCAAGTATTTTTAGAGTTGAAAAAATCGAAGGGAATTGCTGTACTTTTAGAGTACTTGCCGATAATCCTGACCCAACCAGTTTAAATCCATATGTTTCAACTAATTCTTTCTTTACAATGGATTGTGGATGCTTATGTGCAATTAGATGTTTAAGTGATACTTACGTAGATTGTGTCTGCTAGTTAGTAAAAACCTCAAATAAGAGGTTTTTTTAATTGACTTTAATATATTAAATTAATATGAGAGTTAGTAAAATCGGAATATTATGTTTTAATTCCCCATTTATTGCAATAAGACTTGGTACTAGTTCTTCTAATGTACTTAATATTATACAATCTTTTTTATAATTTTGTCTGGTCATTACCATTTTTATCACTTACTCCTTATTGTACCTATATTTACATTATACCATTTTTCCAATAAAAAAGTAAGGCTTGTAAGCTTAATTTTAGGTACAGTAAGCAGCCTTACATTTTTATTATAATATATTTTTTTCAAAATAAAAAGACTATTAGCAAAATTTCTTTTGGCAATAGTCTGAAGTTATCAATTTTACTTGATAACCTTACTTATCTCTTTGGATTTTATTTATTATCTATTATCACAAGTGCCACCAATACTTATAATATAATCTTCCATATCTTTAAGTAAATCATAGGTATGATTATAAGCATCTAAATTAATATTCATTTTAGCCATTAATTCGGTTTCTCGTTCTTTAGTTTTATTGTCTATAATATTGTAACCTGATGGTTTATTAGAAAAATCCGAAATACAATGAGGAATTTCTAAAAATGTTTTGTTTTTACATACTGAATTAGAAAAATCAAAAATACAATATGGGGTTTCTAAAAATTTTTTAGTTTTATTATCATCACATACATTACGAGATAAAGCCATAATTTTTAAGTTTTTGCCATCTAAATTACATTTATTAGTTATAGCACTTTCCATTTCATTTTCCATATATTCCATAAAATTAATTTGAGAACGATAACTATATCCTTTATATATTATAGTTCCCACAATTAAAATAACTATTACTACACAAAGAACAATTATAATTTTTTTTAATATCTTGTTATTTTTGGTTTTCTTATTAATATCTTTTAACATTTCTTTATCGCCTTTTAATAAAATGTCTAATGAAACATTAAATTTATCACTAATCGTTATTAATGTTTCAATATCAGGATAATTATTACCATTTTCCCAATTTGAAACAGTTTGTCTTGTTACATTTAAAATTTCAGCAAGTCTTTCTTGGGACATTTTATTATCCTTTCTTATTTTTAAAATTTTATCACCCAAATTCATAAAATATCCTCCTTTCATAAGAACATAATAAAAGATAATTTAAAAATATTATATCAAACTTATTTGACATTACTAGCAAGAATTTCTTGCATATTAAAAAACAAAATAAAAAAACTAGGTAAGCCTAGCTTTTCATACAAATTTGGTAGCGACGGAGGGGGTCGAACCCACGACCTACCGGGTATGAACCGGTCGCTCTAGCCAACTGAGCTACATCGCCATTTCTTTGTCGCATAAATAATATATCAAATTGCCTAATTAAAGTCAATATTTTTTTATTTAAAAAAGCTAGTTATACGGCTTTACTTTCACCAGTTTTATAATTTATTTCTACTCCATCTTCAACATTATAAATATATACATGAAAACTTAAACTTTTACCCCTATCTTCAAAAGAGGCGGCTTCTATTTCGATTCCACTAGCAATTAAATTAGCTCCCTCATATATAGGA
Organism: uncultured Bacilli bacterium; assembly: GCA_947628145.1. Lineage (GTDB taxonomy): Bacteria > Bacillota_I > Bacilli_A > RF39 > UBA660 > Caccenecus. The sequence continues at coordinate 40,098 of CANQYU010000001.1, forward strand.
GTTACTCGATATAAAACTTGATTATTTGTATCTTTAACATAATTAGCAACTTTATTTTCAAAAGTTAGCATAGATTTAGTATTAGTACTTCTAGTACAGGTTATAAGATTTTTTTCATTAGCATTTTCCCCGGTTAGTTGATAGCCAATTAAGTGACAACGATTATATAAATATTTGCCATCAATAAAATCATATTTAATTGTATGCCAACCACTTGGTTTTACTCCACTTATTGAGCCTCTTTCTTCCGTAGGCATAGTACTAAGTCCAACTTTAGCAAAAGCAACACCCGCACGACCTAATAAATCTAAATTACTATATTTTTCTAATTCTTTAGTATTATAATCTTCTTCAGTAAATAAAGGTTTATTATCATTTAAATAAACATAAGGATTTCCATCATAAGCTGGAATACTACTTAAGGAAGCATAAGTTTCACTAAAAACATGAAGCTCTAAAAAATTATATATATCATTTTTAAAATAAGTAAATAAAGCGACTAAAAAAATTAATATTAAAGTAAATAGGCTTTTATTTTTTTTACTTCTTTTCATATACTTTCCTACCTTATAGATATTATAACATAATTTTGGTCAAGAAGAAACTATTCTATTTTTTTAGATAAAATATTACTTTCTTTTTCTATAACTCCATTATAAAAGCTAGGTACTTCCCCCTCTAACATCATAGATGCAACCATAGTTTTATATTCTAAATCAGTTTTTTTATAATGAAAAGGAGCTAAAGTAGAGGTAGATAACTTTAAATAAACAAATACCTCGACTAAAGCATTATTAAGGCCATAATTAGTTACTTTTGTTTCTAAATTAGTTAAAATACTCCCAATAAAATTAACTTTAACAGGGATTTTAGGACCCATATTATAAAAATAAGTACTATTAAAAATATTACCAATAGGAATATTTAAAACTAAACCATTAGCTTTATGACTAAGTTTAGAATTATAATAACTAAATGAAATATTACCATTTTCCATATTTTTAAATGATTTAGTTAAAGCATTAGATATATTTTCTAATACTTGATAGGCAGGAGCTAAATTAAAATCAACATATAATATTTCATTATTAGCATTTTTATTTATTATTAAAATATTATTTAAAGAAATTTTATTAACTATTTCGTTTGTTAAACTATCAGTTATGAGAGAATAAGTTACTCTTTTTATTTCTTCGGTAGTCATTTTTTCTAAAGTTTTATTAGCTTTTTTATTAAAATTATATAGTAAAAAAAAGGTAAATATAATAATTAAAATAAAAGTTAATATTAATATATGCCCTAATATTTTATTATTATATTTACGTTCATTTTTAGTTTTAAATATATATTTCATAGTAAAATATATGTAAGATATTTATTAAAATAAACCAAGATTTAAAAATTTATTTAGAAAAATTACTAAGCCGGCAATTAAAATTAAACTAACAAAAACAATAGTAACATAAATTAAAGCTCGACTAGATTTAACTTCTTTCTTTAAATCATTAAAATCGTCAAAATCACTTTGAGTAAAAGTTAATGTATTAGTAAGTGATGCAGTCTGGTCTTCTTTCGATTCTGTTTTGGTATTGGCTTTTTCGACCTCTTCTTTAGCTTTAGTTGCTTCTTCTAAAGACATAATTGGGGCAGTTTCTCCAATACTTTCTTCTTCATGAATACCCCCGACTACAACTGTATTTTCGTCCCCTTTTAAATCAGTTAAAATATCTAAGGGATTTAAATCTTCTTCCGGATTATCTTTAATATCAAGTTCATGCATCGTGATAGTATTTATTAAATCCATTAATTCGTGATTATCATCTTTAGGAGTTGATAGTTCTTCCTCTTCTGGAGCTTCAGAAGAATTTTTATTTATTTCTAAACTATTTAAAATATCATATTGAGTATCTCTAACTTTTTTTAAACGTTCCTCCGTATAATCAACTTCTTTTTCACTACGAGCTTTTTCTAAAATAGCATTAATATCATATTCTCTGGTTTCGTCAAGAGCAATACTTGGTTCGGGAGAAATTTCTTCAACAATAATACTACGACGTTTGGGTTCTTTATTATATTTAGTATCAAGAATTTTTTTAATTTTTTCAACATCTATTTCTTTAGCATTATTATCAATAATTGTGGCATTAGAATCAATTTGATAATCTTCAACTTCATAATTATTTATATTTTTATATAAGTCTTCATTTCGTTGCTGTCTTAAAGGAGTTTCGGTATTTTCTTCGTAATATTTTTGCATACGTGTTTGCATTCTATCACAATCCTTCATATTAATGATAACATATTTTTTATGGTTTTAAAAGTCTTTATCTTTGCAATTTCAAAAAGTTTTGCTATAATTAAATTATAAGGAGAGAAAAATATGAAAAAAATTAAAGTTAATCATGAAGCTTGTATAGGATGTGGAGCTTGTGTAGCAATTGCCCCAGATTATTTTGAATTTAATGACGAGGGTTTATCTAAACCTAAAAAACAAGATAATTTAGAGTCTCCAGATTTACAAAATGCCATTGATTCTTGCCCTACTAGCGCTATTAGTGTAGGAGAAGCTCAAGAAAATGAGTTTTTAGATGGAACTAATGAAGATAATTGCGAATGTGATGGCTGTGACCATTGTGGTCATTGTGAGGAATAAGAGAGCTATTTACAAATCTATAAAATTATTATATACTTAATTTAGCGAGACACATCATAGTGCTTGCCAAATGGCTTGCACCATTTACTTAAACAGGTAAATGGCGCTTTTTTTATATTAAAAATTATCTAAAGATAATTAATAAAATAATTATAACGAATAAAGCAAAGATTAATAAATCTTGTTTCTTCATATAACCACCTCACTTTTCCAAAAAAATAAAGTGGCAAGCACCAAGACCCCCTTAAGATGTCTCGCGCAATAAACATATCATAAATTTATATAGAGTGCAAAAACAGATTTTATTAAATTGGAGGCAATTTTATTAAAAAATGGCCATTTTTGATGCAGATTTAATTAAATTGGCTAAGCAGATTTTATTAAATCTGTAAATTTTAATTACTTTACAATTATTTACAAAAAAAGCTCTTAATTAGAGCTTTTCAAACTATATAATTTTTTTATTTCTTTAATTTTTAAAGGGCGATATTCGCCAACTTTTAAATTATCTAAAGTTAAAAAGGCTATTTTAGTTCTTTTTAATTTTAAAACAGGATGATTTAAGCTAGCAAATATTTTTTTTATTATGTGGTTGCGGCCTTCATGGATAGTTATTTCTATGAGTGTTGTTTCTTTTTCAAAGTTTTTGCTTTTTATTTTAAAGTTAGATGTAATTACTTTACGGCCATCAATAACTAACCCATTTTTTAATTTGGCAATGTCTTCTTTAGTAAGTAAACCGGATATGCGAGCTAAATAAGTTTTGGGAATATTATTTTGAGGATGCATTAAAATATTAGCTAGTTCACCATCATTAGTTAAAATAAGTAATCCGGTTGTATCATAATCAAGTCTTCCAACGGGATATATTCTTTCCGGGGTGGGAATTAAATCAACCACAGTTTGGCGTTTTTTTTCGTCTTTAGTACTAGTAATTACCCCCGCTGGTTTATTTAATAAATAATATAATTTTTTTACCTTGGTATTTATTACTTGGTCATTAATGGTTATTAAAGCTTCACTACTGACTTTAGTTCCTAATTCTTTGACAATTTTACCATCAACTTTAACCTGACCATTTAGAATTAATTCTTCGGCTTTACGACGAGAAGCATAACCATAACTTGCAATAACTTTTTGTAATCTTTCCATAATTAAACCCTAACTAGCATATAACTTAAAAAGGCAATTAGTAAAATAAGCACTATGGAACCATTAATTCTATCATTTTTATTATTGCGACCAGGAATACCTAAAGCCATCGTTGTAAGATATCCCCCGATTAGCCCACCAATATGGGCAAAATTATCAATGCCAGGAAGAATAAAACCAATTGCAAGATTAAGAATAATAACTGGTAAAATTTGACTTTTTAAAACAGAGCCTAAATATAAGCGGTAGTGATAACCAAAATAAAGTAAAGAACCTAATAAACCAAAAATGGCACCACTAGCCCCCGCGGAGATAGATTCATGCATAACAACGGAAAGCAAAGAGCCCACTAAACCACTGATTAAAAAGACTAATAAATATTTAGTTTTACCAAGAAAACTTTCTAATTGGCGACCGATTATATATAAAGCATACATATTTACTAATAAATGAATAATGCCAATATGTAAAAAGTTAGAGGTTATTAAGCGCCATACTTGTCCAGCTTTAACTAAAGGACGATAGTTAGCTCCAAAAAATAATAAAGTACTAGGACTTTCACTCCCATCACCAAAAATATACATAGCGATAAAAGTTAAAACGCAAATAGCAATAAGCATAGGGGTAATAATAGCTTTTTTAGGAGTAAATATTTTAGTATAAGTTTCACTATCTTTAAGAGTTTTAGCATTTATATCATTAGTTACATTAACAATTAAATCTATGCCTTCTAAATCTTTCATTAATTTATTTTTAATATTAGGAAATATTTTTAAAATATTTTGATTATCAGTTATTTCATTTACATTATTTACAACAATAGACGAAATATTATTATTTTCTTCAGGGACTTTTAAATTAGCTTCAACATTAATTAAAATATTTAAAGTATTAACTTTTAAAGATAAAGTTTTTCTTTTTATTTGGTCAATTATTCTTAAAGCTTTAAATATATCATATTTATATTGTTCAGTATTATGAATATGGTTAGAATTAATACGGATAATACGATATGGTCCATCAACATTTTCGAGCCAAATTTCATCCTTAGTTCCTTTAACCATAATTGGGGTATAGTTTTCAATAGTTATAAAATAATGAACAAGCATCATAACTATTTCATCATTTTTACTAGTTATACTATAATTCAAAATTAATCACCTCAAGTACTTTTATTTTAATACAAAACATATATTTAGTAAAGAGGTGATAAGATGTCTTTATTATTTTATTTAACATTTATTATATTTATTTTAATGGTTATTTATTATTTTATTTATTTAAAAAATATTACTTATGATAATTTATTTGTAATTATTTTAAATTTAGTTTTCTTATGTATTCTTCCCCTTTATTATGGTTATTTTAAAGATAATATTTATAGTTTGATAATAAGTATTGCTCTATTTATTAGTTCATTTATATTTAATATAAAAATAAAAGAAATATTTCATAGTAATAAAATATTGCCAATTATTTATTTTTTGATTTCTCTTTTTATTTTAGGTTATATGACTTTAACCTTATTTTAAATATATATACATTAAATTAGAATTAGATAATTAATTTTTAAACTATAATTAAAAAAAGATTATTCTAAAGTTTTTAAATAATCTTCAAAATATTTAGGAAGTGGACAAGTGAATTCCATTTCTTTTTTAGTGATAGGATGAGTAAAAGTCATTTTATATGAATGGAGAAATTGACCAAATTCCGTCGCATTTTTAGTACCATATACAGGGTCATTATGAACTGGATAACCTATATAAGCCATATGAACTCTTATTTGGTGAGTTCTTCCGGTTTCGAGAACACAGCTAACTAAAGTATGTTCAGCATATCTTTTTAAAACTTTTAAATGCGTCACTGCATGTTTACTATTTTCGGCAGTTACAGCCATTTTTTCCCGGTTATTTTCATTTCGACCAATTGGCGCATCAATAGTGGCACTATGGTTTTTAAATACACCATCTAAAAGAGCTATATATTCCCTTTTAATTCTTTTATTTTTAAAATCTTCACTTAATATAGCATGAACTTTATTGGTTTTAGCGACCATAATTAAACCACTAGTATCTTTATCAATTCGGTGAACTATACCGGGTCGTTCTATTCCCCCAATATTACTTAAATTTTTAGTGTAATATAATAAACCATTAACTAAAGTATTTTGATAATTACCAGCCCCGGGATGCACAACTAAGCCACTGGGTTTATTAATAATAATTAAATATTCGTCTTCATAAACAATATCTAAAGGCATTTTAGTGGGAACAATATCAGTTTTATTTTCTAGAGCTTCTTCATTAATTATGATTTCGTCATTTAGTTTTATTTTATAACTAGCCTTGGGTTCTTCCCCATTTACTGAGACTAAATGTTCTTCAATTAATTTTTGGATATATTCCCGAGAATAATCTAAATTAGTACTTAAATATTTATCTAAACGAATATTTTCAACATTAGCGATTATTTTATGCATCTTGAGCTTCTCCTTTCAAAATAGCCAAAATAAGCAAGCATACTCCGACTACAATAGCAATATCAGCAATATTAAATATAGGATAATCATAGCCAAAAATAGTAAAGTCTAAAAAATCACGGACATAACCTAAAAAAAGGCGGTCTGCTAAATTAGACATTATACCACTTATAGTAAGAGCAAAAGCTAAATTATTACGAAAGTTATTTTGAAAGCTTAACATAAAACGGAGTAAAATTATAACGGCAATAACTGAAAAAATAATAAATAAATCACTATAATTAGCAAAAATACTCCAAGCTCCCCCAGTATTATGAACAATAGTAAGAGCAAAAAAATTTTTAATTAAAACATATGAGCTATTTGAATTAAAATATATTTCAATAAGACTTTTAGATAATTGGTCTATTATAAGAATAATAACCGCGATGATAAAAGTTTTTTTATTCATGGTAAGTCACCGATATAAGTATATCATAAAATTATAAATCTACCAAGATTACATCTTCACCTATTTTAATTATTTGTTTAATAGTTACATTGGTTTCACTTTCACTTTTAAATAAACGCCTAAAAAAATGTTTAGGCATAACAATAAAATAATTAATATTACCCTCTTCGGTTATGTCCGCATCAGTAATGGTACCAAGATGGCGGCCATTTTGAATATTAACAACCATTTTTAGTTGTAAATCACTTAAACGCATAATACCACCTAGTAAATTATATGTTAAAAATTATTTTTAAATTATTTTAACATTCTTTTTAAACTTAAAATAGCATTCTTTTCAATTCTTGATACTTGAGCTTGACTAATATTTAAAGCTTCTGCTATTTCCATTTGGGTTTTACCAACAATATATCTAGCCATTAAAATATCTTTTTCTCTTTTTTTAATTTTATTTAAAGCTCTATTTAAAGAAATTAACATATCTTGAGAACTATTTAAAGCTTTTTTATCAGCTAATTGGTCCATTAAATAAATAGTATCTCCCCCATCATTATAAATTGGTTCATAAATACTCATGGGTTCTTTTAAAGAATCTAAGGCATTAGCAATTTTATATTCTTCGATTCCTAATTTTTCGGCGATTAAAGCATTAGTTGGTTCTATTCCATATTTATTAAAATAGGTTTCTTTAAAACTAATTATAGCATAAGCTAAATCTTTAATACTCCGACTAACTCTAAGAGAGGTATTATCACGAATATAACGTTTTATTTCCCCTAAAATTAAAGGTACAGCATAAGTAGATAATTTTAAATTATAGGATAAATCAAAATTATCAATAGCTTTTATTAAACCAATAACCCCGACTTGAAATAAATCATCCATATTATAATTACCTTTATTAAAACTCCTTAAAATACTTAAAACTAACTTTAAATTACCATTTATTAGTTCTTCTTTAGCTAATTGATTGCCATTTTGATATTCTTTAAATAGAGCATTGGTTTCTTCTGAGGTTAAAACTTTTAATTCATTAGTATTAATACCAGTAATATCTACTTTATAACGGGCCATTAAAAAAACTTCCTTTCTCCTTAGTTATGGCTTAAAGAAAGTTTTTTTATACACTAAATAGTTAAGGGTTCCGGATTTATTTCTAAGAAGGTATCTTTATTAGTACTAAATATTTGAATTAATTCTTTTAAAGTAGGCATTATAGTAGAATCAAAACGATATTTAAGAGTAATATTAAAGCGATAAATATTATTGATTTTAAAATTTAAAGCGGTTGATGGACCTAAAATAATAGTATTAGAAGATATATGATTTTTTAAATATTTGACTACTTTAGTAGAGTTAAGACTGGCTTGTTCATATATTTTACTCGCAACTTTAATATTTATTAAATAATAATAAGGGGGATATTTTAAAGTTTTACGAATTTGCATTTCATAATTATAAAAATCCAGATAAGCATTTTTACTAGCTGCAATGATAGTATAATGAGTAGGATTGTAAGTTTGAATAATTACTCGACCAGGATTTTTACCCCGACCAGAACGGCCTGAGGCTTGACTTAAAAGCGCAAAGGTTCGTTCACTACTACGGAAATCTGGAATATTTAAAGTCGTGTCCGCATTAATAATACCTACTAAAGTACAATTAGGAAAATCTAAACCTTTACTAATCATTTGGGTACCAATTAAAATATCATATTCGCCATTTTTAAAAGCGGTAATAATTTTATTTTGACTACCCTTTTTACTAGTAGTATCGGCGTCCATCCGAATTATGCGAGCTTGAAATTTTTGAGCAATAAGACTTTCTAATTTTTCGGTGCCTAAACCTAAATAATTTAAAGCTTTTTCCCCACATTTAGGACAAATATCGTCTTTTATTTTTGTATAGCCACAATAATGGCATCGTAAACTATTAGAGGTTTTATGATAAGTTAAAGATATTTCACAGTTAGGACATTTATAAGTAAAACCACAATTACTACAAGTAATAACTGTCGAATAACCCCGGCGATTTAAAAGAAGAATAACTTGCTCTTTTTTATTTAAAGTTTCTGTTATAGCTTTTTCTAAAGCTTCACTAATAATAAAATTCCGTTTTTTTAATTCTTCCGCCATATCTACAATTAAACTTTTAGGAAGCTCTTGATTATTAGCTCTTTTTGTCAAACTTAATAATTCGTAATTACCTTTTTGAGCTCGAGCCATACTCTCTAAACTCGGGGTAGCGCTTCCAAGTACTAAAGGGGCATTATGATATTCACATCTTTTTTTAGCTATAGTTAAAGCATGATATCTAGGTGTAGTATCTTGTTTATAAGTATCACTATGCTCTTCGTCAATAATTATAATACCAATATTTTCTAAAGGAGCAAAAATAGCGCTTCTCGTTCCAATAACAATTTTAACTTCTTTACGTAAAATTTTTAAATATTCATCATATTTTTCAGCTTTAGATAACCCACTATGGAGAATAGCAACATCACTACCAAAATGGGCATAAAAAATATTAATTATTTGTTCCGTTAAACTAATTTCAGGGACTAAAAGAATGGCGGTTTTTTTATTTTTTAAAACAGCTTTAATTAAATTTATATAAATTAAAGTTTTACCACTGCCGGTTACACCATAAATTAAAAAAGTATGAAACTTATTAAAAGATGCTAAAATGGAATTATAAACTTTTTGTTGTTCTAAATTTAATTTTTGAGCAGTAACTAAAGTTTTAGTTTTATTGATGCGATAAATTTCTTGAGGAGTAATTTTAATTAAACCCGCTTGTAATAACTCTCTTAAACTAGAACTGGGAAATTCTTTTTTATTTACTTGATTTTCGTCAATTAATCTTTCTAATATAGCCACTTTTTTACCACGATGGGTATTTTGATATTCTAAAATAGTATTTAAATCAGCATTTAAAGAAACATAATATTCATATTTATTATAATTAGTTTTTTGTTCTTTTATTTTTAAAGCACTGGGAAGCATGGTTTGATAAGCAGTAATAAGATTACATAAAGTTACCTCTTGTAAATACTTTCCTAATAAAATAAGTTCAGAATTTAAAACTAAAAACTCATCTTCAATTCGGGCAATACTTTTTAATTCATAGTCTCCCTCATAAGAATTTTTAATTTCTAAAACAATCCCATGAACTAAACGGGTATTAAATGGTACTAATACTTTCATGCCTACTTTAATACGGGAACGAAGATTTTCTGGAATAAGATAAGTAAAAGCTTTATCTAAAGCTTTAATGGGATATTCTATAACACAGTAAGCATACATATTAATACCTCCTTTTATTCATTATAACAAAAAAATAAAATTTATTTAATTCTTTTTATAAAGAAAAAAGAAACTATTAGTTAGTTTCTTAAAAAAGATTACTTAAATCAAAGCCCCGGGATTTAATAGTTCCCCCCTCTATATCATAACAATCATTTATAATACAAAAAGCATTTTTATCAATAGTTTTTATTATTTCTTTAAAATAATAATAATCATTTGTGGGAACAACACACATTAAGATTTTTTTAGTTTCTTTAGAGTAGCCACCTTTACCATCTAATAAAGTAACTCCTAAATGTAAATCATTAATTATAATATTTTCGATTTCCTGATATTTAGCACTTTGAATGAAAAATAATTTTCGTTTTGATATACCGATAAGCATTCTATCAACAATAATACTAAATATATAAGTTATAATGATGGCATATACCACTTTATTTACCCCCATCACTAAACCAGCAAAGAGAATAATGACCACACTACTAATAAAATTAGCTCGGCCCTCAGGCATATGAAAATATTTACACATAATATCCATAATAATATCTGAGCCTCCAGTATTATAACCAGTTTTATAAATTAAACCATTAGCAAAACCATAAATAACTGAGGTTAAAATAAGAGTTATAATAAAATCGTCAAAATGAAAATATGGAGCTAAAATACGACTTAAAGGTAAAGTAAAAGTAAGCATTATAGGATATAAAATACTCCCAATTATAGATTTTTTAGTTTTATTAAAACCTAAAGTAAAATAACTTAAAACTAATAAAAGAATGTTAGCTATATATATAAATATTTTATCATTCCAACCAAGCCAACTATGAAATACAATGGCAAGGCCACTTACTCCCCCAGTGACTAAATCATATTCAGCAAAGAATAAATTATAATTTAAAGCAAGTAAAAAAACACCTATAAACATAGTTAAATGGCGCAAGATTTTATTTTTATTACTAATTATTTTGCTTAATTTCTTTATATCCATATTAATTATCCTCACTTAAATAATAAATTTAAATCTTTTAATTGTCAATAATTTATTTAATTATTCATATATTTTTTTAGAGGTGAAAACAAATGAATGGAAATTTTTTTAGTACGCCAACTTTTCCAACTAATAATAATTTAGAAAGTCCCCCAGGTAATATTAATTTTAGTAGTACTAGTCTGCCGATGGAACAAAGTTATATTGAAAATATTTTACGACTTAATAAAGGTAAAAAAGTTAAAGCTTATTATTCTTACCCTGATTCCAACGAATGGCGTGATAAAATTTATGATGGAGTAATTGAAGAAGCTGGAAGAGACCATTTAATTATGAGTGATGCCAAAACGGGAGATTGGTATTTACTTAGAATGATTTATTTAAATTATGTTACTTTTGAAGAAAGAATAAATTATAGTCATGATTATTCAGAAAAAACGTTTTAGAACGTTTTTTTAATGGTATATTTTTAGTTTCTTTTGTGTTATACTTATTATAGGTGAAGATTATGTTGTGGTTTTCTATTCTTTTAATTATTATTATAATTTTAGCTTTAGGAGGAATTTTTTATATAAATGCTTTTAATAAGCTTAATGATTTAAAAACTAAAATTAATGAAGCGGAAGCAATAATTGATGAAAATTTAAGAATTAAATATGATACTATTATGCGCATAAGTAATAGTTTAAAAAATAAAATGAAAAGTGACAAAAATTATTTTAAAGAATATGAAAAATTAAATAACCAAAATTTATCTAATTTTGAAATGGATAGAAAATTAAATGAAGCTTTTACTTTAATTTTAAAAATGCGAGATGATTTAGGACTTACACAAGAAGAAGAGTTAGCTCAAGAATTAGCCCAAATTAGAGAATTAGACGAAAAATTATGTGCGGCTAAAAATTATTATAATAAAAACACTAGTTTAGAAAATGCGATTATTAGACGCTTTCCAACTAATGTTATTGCGAAAATTCATAAATTTAAAATTAAATTATTCTTTGACGGAAAAGATATGGATGACGAAATAATTGATGACTTTAAAATATAAGTCATTTTTTAATGCCAATCAATTTCTTTTAAACCATTTTGTTTTAAAAATTCATTAGTTCGACTAAAAGGTTTAGAACCAAAGAAACCATAGTAAGCTGAAAAAGGACTAGGATGAGAGCTAGTTATTACTAAATGTTTGGGATTAGTAATAAGAGCTTTTTTTTCTTTAGCAAAATTACCCCAAAGAATAAATACCACGGGTTCTTCTTTTTCATTTAAAAGTTTAATTATATAGTTAGTTAATCTTTCCCAACCTAATTTACGGTGAGACGCGGGGGTATCCTTTTTTACTGTTAAAACCGCATTTAAAAGTAAAACACCATTTTTAGCCCAAGATGTTAAATCACCATCGCTTCTGGGAGGAATACCTAAATCGTCATATAATTCTTTATAGATATTTTGAAGCGAAGGAGGTACTTTAACTCCTTTTTGCACTGAAAATGATAAACCATGGGCTTCCCCTTCCCCATGATAAGGGTCTTGCCCAACGATTACTACCCTAGTATCTTGATAACTAGTTAATTTTAAAGCTTCAAAAATATGGTCCTTAGGGGGATAAATTGTTTCATTTTGATATTCTTTTTCAATTAAATGATAAAACTTTTTAAAGCCTTCACTTTCCCAAATTATTTTTAATTTTTCGTCCCAATCATTACCAATCATTTTAACACATCCTTACTACTTATGATAAGTTTCATGATTATTTATTTTAAAAGCCCGATATATTTGCTCTAATAAAATACCTCGAAATAAACCATGAGGAAAAGTAAATTTAGAAAAAGATAATTTTAAATTACTTAAGGCGGTAATACTAGGTGATAAACCTAAAGAAGAACCAATAATAAAAGTAATAGTACTATAATTAATAAATGTCTGTTCTATAACTTGAGCAAATTCATTACTAGTTAAACTTTTACCGGTAATTTCTAAAGTTATTATAAAATCTTTATTACCAATATATTTTTTAATATTTAAAGCTTCTTTTTCTAAATTTTCTTCGTCTTTTAATTCTATTAATTCCACTTTATGATATTTACTGATTCGTTTTAAATAGTCATTAGTTAAATCTATTAAATATGGCTCTTTTAATTTTCCTAAACAAATTATTTTTAACATATGATTACTTCACTCACACTATCGGGTTTAGCACATTTTATATCATTAAAAGGAATATTATAAGTTTTAAAAACTTGATGGATTTCATTTAAAGCTAGCTCTTCTGTATTATTTTTTTCAGATAAATGCATTAAATATATTTTTTTAGTATTATTACCAATTAATTTAGATAAATAAACACTACAAGCATTATTACTTAAATGACCATAATCTGATAAAACTCTTTTTTTTAACCAATCGGGATATGGACCATGTTGTAATTTTTCAATATCATGATTACTTTCAAATAAATAAATTTCTTTATTCATTAAATATTTAAAATTCTTATGATTAACATATCCTGTATCGGTTACGTAAACTACTGAATGAGAACCACTTTCAAAGACAAAATTACGAGAATCCGTCGCATCATGAGAAGAATGTAAACATCTCACTTGAAGATTATTTAATATTACTTCGTCTTCATAAATCAAAATATGTTCATAATCATGAAGGTCAGTTAATTCTGTGAGCATAGCTTGAGAAATTACAATTGTTGGTTTATATTTTTTTATAAAAGTTTTTAAAGCCGAAATATGGTCATCATGTAAATGACTAATAAAAATATAATCTATATCCGAGGCATTAATCCCAATTTCGGCTAATTTATCGACAATATATTTACGATTTTTACCTATATCAACTAAAATTTTATAATTTTCAGTTTCAATATAAGTTGAATTACCCCCTGAGCCACTTCCTAAAACACATACTTTCATTTTAACCACCATATAAACGCATTGGATTAAAGTAATTAGTTTGCGTTCCCTGAGCGACGGCGAAATGTAAATGATATCCAGTGGAAGAACCACTATTACCCATACCACCAATTCTGGTACCTTTAGAAACAACATCACCAACACTAACTAAAATATTTTTAGTTAAATGGGCATATCTAGTATAATAACCATCGGCATGTTCAATAATAACGGAATTACCCATTCCCCCTCCACATGGGTCACCATAACCTCGACCACTGGAAGGACAGCCATTATAAACATAAATTACTACACCATCCGCGGCAGAATAAATTGGCGAATTAGCATTACCAGCCCCAGAAATATCAATACCTTGGTGCATTCGGCCCCAACGCCAACCCCAACTACTAGTTATGATATAACCTTTATTAGTAGGCCAGCCCCAGCTTCCGGTAATTTCTACACGATTTTCAGGAATATAAGTATAATCTCTTCGAGTTCCAATAGTTACTATTTGGTCTACTGGTTCTCTTAATATTTCATAAGAAGAATCTTTGACACCTTGGTCTCCTACGCCATTAGTTACAGAGTATTCTTCATGAACTCTTTGTAAACCTTGTTGACCAGCTTGAGTTGGTTCTCTATAGCCAATTGGTTTACTTGCATCTTCAACTTCGATTGTTTCAAAACCTATTACTTGATTAGTTACTTCTTTTAAATCATAAATAAAGGTTAATTGAGGTTCGATTAAAGTAACATTGACTTCATCCCCAACGCGTAGTAAAGAATTTTCTGACGTATAATTGGGATTAGCAATTAAAAATTCTTCGGGGTGTAAATGATTAGAATCGGAAACTGAAGCAATAGTATCTCCTAATTTAACTGTATAGGTTTTAGTATCTGGTTCTTCACCAAATAATAAGAATTGACTTAATTCTAATTCGTCCGTGTATATTTTATCATTAACACTAATATAGTTTTCACTAATAGTAATATTTTCGTCAAATTTCATATCTTCAATGATTCGACCTGTTTCGACTATTTCTTCTTGACTATTATTTATATAATTTTCATACTCATTTTCGTCTAAAAAAGCTTTAACAAATCTTTTAGCCGCATCATAAAAGATGTTTTTATCTAAAACATTAATTTTATAATTATTAGTAGTACCATTTATAGTAATAGTATAACCTTTGATAGTAAAGTCGTCACGTTCTTCAATTTTATTATAAACCTCTTTTTCACTATTTAATGTATCATGAAAAGTATTGGTACTAACTATTTTTAAATCAGTCGGAGGATAAACATTTTTAACTCCATATTTTTCTTTAATAGAACTTTGATTACTATCAATTAAGTTATATAATTTATTTTTATTTTTTATAATACCTATTTTTTCACCATTTAAATATACTTGATAAAAAGTATTGACGTCTACAAATACTTGTTTAGCCGTACTATTTAAAAATATTACCACGCCTACAATTAAACAAAGGAGAATGGTTATAATATTTTTTTTAGTCATAATTCACCTCATTAATATTTTCAGGTTTTAAATAATTTTTAAAATTACTCATGTTAAGTTCAAATAATAATTGATATAAACCGGTTGCCCCTTTTCGATGTTTAGCAATAATAACATCGATAGGAACAACGTTTTGTTTTTCGACACTTTTAGCTTCGTAATAATCTTTACGATTTAAAAATAAAACTAAGTCAGCATCTTGTTCTAGAGAACCAGATTCTCTTAAATCAACTAAAGCTGGTTCTTTATTTTCTCTTTTATCAACATTACGAGAAAGTTGCGCTAAAGCAATAACCGGAACATCCAATTCTAAAGCCATAGTTTTAAGGCTTCGAGATATTTCGGAAACCTCAACTTGTCTAGATTCTACCCGATTAGAACCGGTCGTAACTAATTGTAAATAATCGATAATAACTAAACCTAAACCCTCTTTATTATTGGCGAGGCGGCGACATTTAGCTTTAATTTCGGGAGCAGTGATGGCGGCATTATCTTCAATATAAATATTAGTACTCCCGAGTTTACTCATGGCTTCATTATATCTTTTCCAATCATTATGTTCAAGTTTACCAGTATTTAATTTATATAAATCTATACCCCCAATACTGGCAAGCATCCGATTTACTAACATCTCCGCGGACATTTCAAGATTAAAGACAGCGATGGCTTTATTAGTCGTAAAAGCAGCATTAGTCGCAATGTTTAGGGCAAAAGAGGTTTTTCCCATACCGGGACGAGCAGCAAGGATGATAAGTTCTCCCCCATGTAAACCAGCGGTCGCTCTATCTAAATCATAAAAACCTGTCCGAATACCAGTAACATCACTTTTATTTTTAGCTAATTCTTCTAAACGTTCTTGAGCTCGTCTTAAAGTTTCATGAATAGGAACAAATTCGGTTGTTTGTCTTTTTTTAACAACATTTAAAATATTTCTTTCGGCTTCATCTAATAAACTCGTTATATTATCGTCATTATAAGTATTCGTTATAATATCCGTGGCAGTATTAATTAAATTACGACGAATAGCATGTTCTTTTAAAATTTTAATATAGTAAGTTAAATTAGCGGTAGTAACTACAGAATCTATTACTTCCATAAGATAAGAAATACCACCAACTTCATTTAAATTTTTTTTCTTATCTAATTCAGCTTTAACAGTAGTTAAATCAACTGGACTACCATTTTTATAAAGTTCAATTATAGCATTAAAAATAAGACGATTTTGGTCACTATAAAACATATCTTCTGTTACCTCGTCATTAATAGTTTCGATTGTATCTTTATTTAAAAATGCCACGCCTAAAACACTCATTTCGGCTTCTAAATCATGAGGTAGGACCCGACCCTTCATTGTATCACCTACTTACTTATATTTATTTTTATTTTAAAATTTACTTCTTTATGAAGAGATACCGTGATTTCATGAATACCTAAAGAATCAAGATTATAATCTAACTCTAAACATTTTTTATCAATGTTATAGCCCATTTTCTTTAATTCATCCGCGATTTGTTTAGAAGAAATTTTACCAAATACTTTATCTTGGGCACCCGTTTTAACTTTAAAAGTTAAAGTTTTATTTTCTAAGGCTTTTTTTATTTCTTTATATTCTTGGATTTTATTATTTTCAATGGTTGTTCTTTTAGCGATGGCAATGTCTAAAACTTCTTTGCTTCTTTTAGTATAAGGAACAGCTAGTTTATTTTTAATTAAATAATTATTGGCATAACCATCACTTACTTCTAGGATTGCATCTTTTTTACCAACTTTTTTGACATCTTCAAGCAATATGACTTTCATGAGCATCTCTCTTTTCTTTTCTTATTATACCAAAAAAAAACTACTAATTAAAGTAGTTTCCTTTAATTCTTCCTAGAGAAGACAATTAAAGCAATAAAGCCTAAAACGGCAACCCCAAAGATACTTAAAACAATATAAGTGGCAACTGTACTATCTTTATATAAAGTAGAGCTTTGGAATTTAATGCCTTCTTTTTTTTGTAATTCGGTCATAGTTGGGGCAACAATATCTTTATAATCGGGATTATTAATATATTTCTTAGCTTTATTAATTAATTCGGTAAAATCGCTTAAATTACCATCTAATCCGATTTGATATTCGTCACTAATAACTAAAAAAGGGACACTTTCTTTATACTTGTCTTCAACATTTAATTTATCAACTAAAGCAGCATGTAATTTTTCATTATTAGGATTTTTCCATACTTCATAAGTAATTATTTCTATTTCTTTAGGAATATCAGATTTATGATTATTTATATATTCAATTGAAGATTCACAATGAGAACAATTATAACCTCTAAAAAAGTATATTTTAACTTTGTCGTCTTCTTTGTTGCATCCTGATAAAATAAATACTGATAAAATAAGAGTTATTAATAAAATAAATTTTTTCATTATATACACATCCTTAAATAAAATTATAGCAAAGATTATTTTTAGAGTAAAGCTGTTTTAGAAATTTTATACCGCCTTTTATGGTTTAAGCTCTTCTTCTTTTAAAGGCTCATTGCATTTATTATTTAATTGTGATATATTATTTATAGATGTGGAAATATTCTGTTTGCTTTTCGTTTGGGACGTATGGTGAAAGGTTAAATTTTGATTTAAAGCATGAACCGAAGCAGATGATATTTTCCACATTGTTTTTATAATTAAGTATTTACTTTTGATAGGTACAACCTCAACGATATATGTAAAATGATGGTTGTATTTTTTTATGTATCTAATAGTTACATTACCTTTTTGATTATTTCCTTTTATAATTTTAGTAGGTTTTAATATGATTTCTGGTATATTAATTAAATTAAAAATAGTTAAGGCTATTTGGTCTTTTTTAATTTTATTTTGAAAATTGCTATGATTATTATACATATGCCTTATATCATTATCAACTAAGATATGAACTCTATTTTCAACACTAAAGCCAATTAATTTTTCAATTTGTTTAGCTACTTTGGGAGCTATTTTTCCTAAATATAGTTTATTATGGGAATTTTTACTATTTAAAGCTCGATATATTGTTTTTTCTAATTCTTTTATTTTATTCTTTTCTTCTCTTTCCATATTGCCATCCTTTAAGTATACTAATACTTACATATGTTCGCCATAAAGCCAAATTTTATAAATAATATATGAAAAAAATTAATTTTGGTGATATTTTTTAAAGCTTTAACATAGTTTTAATTAGAAAGTTTGAAAGATGGTGAAATTTTGGAAAAAAAAGAATTACTGGAGTCAATATCCAAAAGAGGTAATGGCAGTATATATCTTGGGGTTGTGGGGGCGGTTCGGACTGGTAAATCAACTTTTATTAAAAGATTTATAGAAAACTTAGTAGTGCCTAATATTACCGACGAATATGAAAAAAAGCATTGTTTGGATGAAATTCCTCAAAGTGCACAAGGTAAAACAATAATGACCACTGAACCAAAATTTGTTCCCTCTAATGGCGCGGTTGTGCAAGTTGGAGAATTTAGTACCAATATTAAACTGGTTGATTGTGTAGGTTTTGTTATTCCGGGAGCAAATGGTTATGAAAATGAAGATGGCGAACCTAGAATGGTTAAAACACCTTGGTTTGAAGATTCAATTCCTTTTGTAGAAGCCGCGGAAATTGGGACAGAAAAAGTTATTAGAGACCACGCGACAATTGGTATTGTAGTAACTACGGATGGTTCTTTTGGGGAAATTCCTAGAAATAATTATATTGACGCGGAAGCTAAAGTTATTAATGAATTAAAAGATATTGGTAAACCTTTTATTGTTATTTTAAATAGTGTTCATCCGACTAATACTGAGACTATTAGAGTAGCAAGAGAAATGGAAGAAGAATATAATGTTCCAGTTATGCCAATAAGTGCTGAAAAAATGAATGAAATAGAAATAATGGAAATACTTAAAAAAGCTTTATATGAATTCCCAGTTTTAGATATTAAAGTTAATGTACCTGATTGGATAGATGCTTTACCTAAAGAACATGAAATTAAACAACATTATTTAGAAAAAATTAGAGAAAGTGTTGTTAGTGTCGAAAAAATTAAAGATATTGATTTTATTTTAGAACATTTTCAAGATAGTGAATATATCGCTAAATCATATATAAGTGAATTAGATGCCGCGACTGGTACAGTAACAATTACTTTAGAGGCTAAAGAAGAACTTTATAATGAGGTACTTAAAAGTATGATGGGTGATGCCGCCTCTAGTAAAGCTGGGATGATTAAAATATTTGCTAATTATAAAGAAGCTAAAGAAGAAATGGATGGTATTAAAACTGCCCTTAATGTTGCTAGACAGTCAGGCTATGGAATTGTATATCCAACAATTAAAGATATGAAATTAGAAACTCCAGAAATAGTTAAACAAGGTACAAGATATGGAGTTAAATTAAAAGCTACGGCTTCTTCAGTTCATTTAATGAAAGTAGAGGTCCAATCAACTTTTGAACCAATAATAGGTTCCGAACAACAAAGTAAAGAACTTATTAACTATTTAATGAAAGATTATGAAAAAGACCCTAATTCAATATGGCAAAGTGAAATATTTGGACGAAGCTTAGAAGCAATAGTTCAAGAAGGAATACAAGCAAAACTTTCTATGATGCCTGAAGCAACAAGATATAAATTATCGCAAACTGTAACTAAAATAGTTAATAAAGGGGCTAATAATTTAATAGCTATTGTATTATAAAAGAACATTTCGATTTGAAATGTTCTTTTGCTTTAATACTACCTCACATTATAACTAATTACAAATAATTTTTATGTAAAACTCAAGTTATTATTAAACCTGAGTTAAGGTATTTCAAATTTATTTTTTTATGATGGTATATATGGGTCGTCTACTGTTCCACTACCTGAAAAATTTGTAGTAGCTTTCAGATTTATTACTGGACGCACACCATAAGGGCTACTCACGTTGCCGTTGCCGGTATTGAGGTCACCACTAGTGTTTACAATGAACATGTAAGCATAGCTACTACTAAAGTGAGATGGGGTCATAGTCCAATAGTACTTATTTGTATATAAATAATAGTTTAAGTTTGCTTCTCCAGCTTTCCCTCCGGCCATGGCTACTTCATCCGCAGTAATTAATCCTACTGGATATTGTAGCATTCCATTTCCTTCCTCTGTTTCGTCACTCGTTGTGAATAAATCTCTTTGTAATGCAAACTGATTTACTATTTTTGTTTTTAGGTCTACTCCACATCTTAAATCTGGTGTTTGAGTTTTCAAATAGCTCGAAGCATCAGAAAATCTATCAACTGCGGCATAACTTGTTGCACTATTATAACTGCTACCATATCCAGTATTATAGTCACTACTTCTGTATACTTGAGCAATTTGCCTATCATTACAAAAGCCAGTATTTCCACTTAAATATTTTCTATATTCTTCGGGTATTCCTTTTTCTTTGCCTTCAAAGCTTCCCGCTCCTTCATACCAATCGTTTATATATTTGGCTATGTCACTCGGATTTGTTTTT
Source organism: uncultured Bacilli bacterium (assembly GCA_947628145.1). GTDB lineage: Bacteria > Bacillota_I > Bacilli_A > RF39 > UBA660 > Caccenecus. The sequence goes on from CANQYU010000001.1 coordinate 61,073, forward strand.
AAACTTTTATGAGCAACAGCATAATCACTTGCACTTGGTGTTCCAAAATAATATCCTACATATGTATTATCATTATTAGGATTACTTTTGTATGCTACCCCTGTGTCTCCATTTATTTGGGTATTATTTCCTGTTGTGTCAGTACAATTTGCACTACCACATTGGTATATTAAGCGAAGTGTTCCATCTCCATTTATTCGGATTATCCTCCATCTTTTATTGGCAAATTGTACCCAGTTATCTTGAACATTTCCTCGGAATACATAACTTGTTCCATAGTTATCTTCGGTTGTATATAATTTTCCTGTTGAACTTGATGTATCTCTTTCGCTTATTGTTGGCATAGGAAGAATTGTATAGTTGTTTCCACCCTTAGCTTCCTGTAATTTTGCAAGCATATTTTCCGCGGTTGGCATTTTCTCAAAATATAATACACATCCTGTTCCACTTTGGGTTAAATTATCTACATAAAATCTCTTATTAATATAATCCCATACTGGTTTAGCTTCATTAGAACACATGCTTTGTTCATTTAATGACCATTTACCTTCTGTTGGCATTTTATCTGCTTCTTCATATTCTCCTGTTTCTTCGTTTTGTATATACATTGCCATTATTTCTATATCTGGTTTGGCATCACTTGCTTCGACTGTTACTACTCCGTCAAATCCTAATCCTATATCTTCATTTTGACTTGTCTCTTTATTTGGATATTCTAATATGACATAATAATATACTGT
>CANQYU010000002.1 GCA_947628145.1 uncultured Bacilli bacterium
GCGGGAGAAGGATTTGAACCAACGACCTTCGGGTTATGAGCCCGACGAGCTACCAGACTGCTCCATCCCGCGATGTATTAATTAACAAAATAAGTGGCGGAGGAAAAGGGATTCGAACCCCTGCGCCGATTGCTCGACCTCCCGGTTTTCAAGACCGGTCCCTTCAACCAGACTTGGGTATTCCTCCAGTCATTTTTTGTCAACAAACAAATTATATCATAATCTTTTTTAGTGTGTCAATAAAATTTATGATTTAATGTTAAAAAATAACCTTTTTTGGCTCCTTTTATATTATATTCCCCTTTTTAGTTAATATTCCCAAAACAGATATAAATTAATTTTTTTAAATATAGCAAGAAAAAAGTAGCTATTTAAAACTACTTTCATTATTTTACTAGGATATCACAAATTAAATTAGTTATTTCCGTTGGATTATCAATAGGTAAGCCTTCAATTAAGCGAGCTTCAGCATAAAGTATTTTACTATATTTTTTTAATTCTTCTTGGTCATTTTGATATAAGTCTTGAAGCTTTTTAGCTAAAGGATGATGAGAATTAATTTCTAAGATTTTTTCGGCATTAACTGTTTCATTAGTAGGCATGGCATTCATAACTTTTTCCATTTCAACAGATATTTCGCCCGCGGTAGATAAACAAACGGGATGATTTTTAAGTTTACTAGTAAATTTAACTTCTTTTACGTCAATTTCATTTTTCATTAAAGATAACATATCCTTAGAATTTTCATTTAAAGTTTTAAGTTCTTCTTGCTCTTCGGTTTGAGTTAAATCAACGTTATCTGAACAAACATTTTTAAATTCTTTTTCGGCATATTTATTCATAACTTTAAAGACAAATTCATCTAAATAGCTAGGACATAATAGAACATCTTGATTATTAGCAGCCATCGCCTCAACTTGAGGTAAAGTTTTTATTTGCTCAATTGAAGAACCACAAGCATAATAAATATCTTTAGTGTCTTTATTACTGTCAAGATACTCTTTTAAAGTAACTAATTTTTCTGATTTAGAAGAGTAAAACATTAGTAAATCTTGAAGCTTTTCTTTATCCATGCCATAACTGTTATATATTCCAGCTTTTATTTGTAAACCAAAGGCATCCCAAAATTTTAAATAATCTTCTCTTCTTTCATTTTGCATGCTTATTAATTCATTTTTAATATGGGTTTCAATATTTTTGGCAATTGTTTTTAATACTCTATTTTGTTGAAGCATTTCTCTAGAAATATTAAGAGATAAATCAGAAGAATCAACAACACCCTTAACAAAACTAAAATAATCAGGAAGTAAATCAGCGCATTTTTCCATGATTAAAACGCCATTAGAATATAATTGTAAACCTTTTTCATATTCCTTAGAATAATAATCATAACTAGCATGAGATGGAATATAAATTAAAGAATTATATTCAAGAGTACCCTCAGCTTTAGTATGAATATGGCTTAAAGGTTTTTCATAATCAAAGAATTTATCAGAATAAAAAGTATTATATTCTTCTTCGGTTATATTTTTTTTATTACGTTTCCATAAAGGAACTAAACTATTGATAGTTTCTAATTTAGTTTCTTGGTTTTCATTTTCGGAAGATATAGTCTCTTCCATTTTGATTGGATAAGTTATGTAATCAGAATATTTTTTAATAAGTCTTTTAAGTTCGTAACTTTCTAAATAATGATTACATTCTTCGTCATCTTTAATTGTTAAAATGATATCTGTTCCATAGCTTTCTTTATTACTTTTTTTGATAGTATAACCTTCAATTCCAGAAGAAACCCAAGAATAAGCTTCCTCGGAACCATAAGCTTTAGATATTACCTCAACTTGGGATGCGACCATAAAGGCCGAATAAAATCCTACTCCAAATTGGCCAATAATGTCAATATTTTGTTTCTTTTTATTTTGTTCTTTGAAATCAAATGAACCACTTTTGGCAATAGTTCCTAAATTAGTTTCTAATTCTTCTTTAGTCATACCAATACCATTATCAGATATTGTTAAAGTTCGAGCATCTTTGTCAGCTTTAATAATTATTGCAAAAGCTTTCTTGTCAACTTTAATATTTTGATTAGTTAATGATTGATAATGCAGTTTATCAATAGCATCCGAAGCATTAGAAATAAGTTCTCGTAAAAATATTTCTTTATTGGTATAAATTGAATTAATCATTAATTCCATTAATCTTTTAGATTCAGCTTTAAATTCTTTCATATTGTCTCTCCTTTTAGCACTCTAAACTATTAATTGCTAATTTGATTATATGCTTTTTTTAAATAATTGTCAATATAAATTTAAAGCAATATTAAACTCTTAAAAGAAATAAATAATGGTATGAAAAAACTCTCTAAATTAGAGAGTTTGATTTCTAATGGTGCCCAAGGCCGGACTTGAACCGGCACGAGCTTTAACACCCGCAGGATTTTCTTACTACTATAACTTTCGTTACCAAACAATTATGTTTGTAGTCTGGACTTTCTCTTTACCATATCTTACGACTTAGGTATTGCCCATTAAGTCTCTACACCTTATTTACGATTTTTAATTTTGAATATTTTAGTTTCAAAACTACTCCGTAAATCTTGGCTCGGGATTGCCATCAGCGTTATCTGTAAGGTTTCCCCGAATTTGAGCAAATTCACATAATTTATTTCTAAATTAGTGCTCAAGGCCTTCCTCTAAAATTAAGTAAGAGGCCATAAGTCCTGTGCGTCTACCTATTCCGCCACTTGGGCAGGCACTTGTCTTAATTAATAAGACTATTTAAGTATAATATGTTTTTAAAAGTTTTGCAAGCTTTTTTGTATATTTTTTAATAAAAAAGCGGAACTTATTCAGATATATTAGTTATTTTACTTAAATTATAAGTGACAGATAGAATATTTTCATTTAAAATAAAGTCTTCATCAGCAATTGTGATTTCAGTTTGGAAATAATTATTTAAAGCAGCAATGATTTCTTGCATTTCATTTTTTATTTCAAGCATAGCCATTTCATCACTTGGATTTTCTAATTCTTTAGTTAGATTAATTGTTAAATGAGCTTCAATATTAGTAAAACTAATAGTAATATTATTAGAAATTGGAGTTGCTAGTAAGTTGGTTAAAATATTTAACTTTAAGTTACTTTCCCCTTCTAAATTACTTAGATTTAATATTAAATAATAATTTTTTTCAGGTTCATATAGAATATAATAATCATTAAAAGTTAGGGGTTCTTCTTTAGAAATATTTGCAATATAAGGTTTAAATAAAGTATCCTCACTTAGTGTTTTAGCATAATTTTCAGATAAAATATCTTGATAATTTGTAATTAGGTAATTATATATTTTTTCAGAATAATTTATAGTTGGCTCTTCTATTGGAGGCTCGCTTGGGTTAGTTGGCTTTTCATCGCCTGATTCTTCAGGAGTAGGAGTTTTTTCCTCTTCTTTTGGTTCGGTTAAAGATGGACTTTCTAGGGACGGGCCACTTATTATTGGAGGTTCATTTTGAGAATTTTTATAGGTTAAGGCATTATTTTTTATAGTTTCAATGTCTACTAAAAATTGATAATAAGGAGCGATTGAATCCCTAGTTTTTACAAATCCGTCTAATTCATTATTATTTAATACAAAATAAGAAATACCTTGATTTTCAGATTTGGCATTAATATAATCCAACACATCTTGTTTATCTTGACCTTCTAGGCCATAATATTCCGTTAAATAATAATCAAAGGCGTCATTAATATCTTTTGATTTTTCAGATGAAAAATATACAAACATATTATTATTAAGATAATTAGTTCTGGCATAGCCAACAAAATTATCGGTAACTTTGATTATATAATAATCAAGATTAGAAGCATCAATATCTAAACCTTTTAATTTTTCAATATTAATCGTAGATTCATTAATATAATTGCTTAAATATTTATTTATTTCATTATAATATTCTGTATATGGATAATAGTGAGCATCAAACCAATTTAGAATTTCTTCATATAAGTTGCGTAATTCTCCTTCTTTTATTTTATTTATTTCAAAGGTTAAGTCTTCATCTCTCATTGGATGTTCAGCTATATATTTACTAAGAATTTCTTCATAGCCACCTTTTAAATAAGTAAAGGAACCTTCCCCGACTATTTCTTCTTTTATTTCAATATTTGGCAAATTAATATATTTTTCATTTCCTTTTATAATGGTAATATCGTTAACTTTACATTTAATGAAAGCTTCAATACGAGTTGTACTCTCTTCATTATAAGATGGGGAGCTAGGGGTATCATATGTAATAGTATTCCCGGCAATTTTCCCTATATTAACTGGTGTACCTGTTGAATAATCTTTTGATGTAATGCTAGTTATTTCACAAATATTTTTAACACTTTCTGCTAATTTGATTGTATAAATTTCTTTTGTGTTATCAAAAATTACATTATTACGTTTAAAACTAAGATTGGCTATAAAGTCTTCATAATTACTTTCACTTCCTAAACTAAATTGTTCAGGGGTAAAAGCTGTATTTTCATGAAGATTAATAAGATTATTTTCAAAAGCTAAAACATAATCTTGGGGTTCTTTAATATATCTAGCAGAAGATTTTGGAAAAGCATTAAAACATGTTATACCTAAAATTATTAAGGTATAAAGCATAATTTTTAATACTTTAGAATTAGTAAATGATTTTTTTAACATATGACCACCTCTTATTGTACTTGTTTAGCAGAATAATTTACTTTAACTATATTATATGGTTCATTAGTAATATTTTTATCTGCATCATATTTATATTTAACTCTAATTTTATATTTACTAGTCTTTCTTGAACCTATGGTTACGGGCATTTTAAAGCTTCCACAATAATAACTATCATTACTTTTTTCAGTATTTTTAGTTACAGTAATTTTTTCGTTATTTTCATCAAATATTTCAAAATCAAATTTATTATTAATTAAAACCGTTAAAAATACATCGGTTTTAACATCAAACATATAATCAACAGTAAAATAATATTCAATATAACTAGTTGGTCTATAATATCCGGTGTTACAATTATTACTTGAAATACATTGATTATCTAAATAATTAATATTTATATCAAAAGCAGCGACTTTGGCTTCACTACTACCCATCATGGTAGTCATATATTTAGAATAAGTTATAATAGTGGTAAAAAGAGCTATTACTCCTATATACATAACTAACCATTTTTTTAAATTTTTCTTAAAAACTTTATTTTGTAATAACTCTTTCATATTCTCACCTACTTCTTTTTATTTTTCTTCTTTCTTTTTTTATTTTTCTTGGGTTTAGTTTTTTTAACTCTTTTGGTTTTCTTTTTCTTCTTTTTTTGCTTTTTTTCTTTTTTAAATTTATTTTTTATTTTTAATATTAATTCTTTTACTTTAGAAAGTTTTGGTTCTTCTTTGGAGGCAATGAATTCTTCTTTTTCTTCTAAAGGCTCTCCAAATCGATTAGTACTAATTAAATAACATATGAGAATACCAATAATTAAAATCATAATACTAACCAGAGGATTACGTAAAGAAGCAAGAATTATACCAACACCACTTAATTTAAAGAGATACTTACCAACAATATTTTCTTTAGGTAAAGGTTCATCTTCAGTATTATTAGCATCACCTTTAGTAATTATATTTTCTTGATTTAAAGATACTAAACGATGAGTTACAAAGGAGCCATTAATATCATAAAAAGTAATTATATCATTTACTTTATAATTTTTTTCTTTAGTATTAATGATTATTAAATCGCCTTCTTTTAAAGTTGGTCGCATAGAACCAGTGGCAACTTCTAAAATAGCATATCCATTTATGGTTGGTAGAGCTTTTTTAAATATTTTTAAACTGATAAAATTATATAAATTAAATAATAATATTAAACTTAAAATAATTGTTATAATAGTTGTTAATAGTTTCTTAAGCTTTTTCATGGTGTTTCCTCACAAGTGTTATCGATTGTTTCAAAATCTAATCTTACGGTTAATTCATAAATGGTATTACCTTGCTCAGCAGCCATAATGCCAATTTTAGTATCGGCTATGTCATCTTTTTCTATCCATTTCCAAAAAAGGATTATTTCTATAGCTTCCCCATTACTAACGGAAATAAATGGGTCATTATCGGTTACTAATGGAACATCAGCGACATGGTTATCTTCATTTAAAATTTTATAATTATCTTGATTTGATTTATATTCGCCATAATAGTAGTAGGTTTTAGCTTCTATTTTAGGACTATACTTAAAGATATATCCCATATTTAAACATTTATTATTAACACATACTTCATTTTCAGTTAAATTAATATTGGTTAAATTAATGGTTTTTCCACTATTATTATTGATAACCATGGTATATGAACCTTTAGCACCAGGATAAATAACTTTATCTTGACCATATTTTTGTTCATATTCCTCATTATGGAATAAATCTACTTCAGTTAAATATAAAGATTTAGAATTAAAGTTTTTTTCGAACGTCTCTTTTTCATTATAGATAGCATATAAATATAAATTGCTATCTATTTCTATTTCTTCTAAACTATAAGTTTTTCCTTTTCCATCAGTTTCAGTATTATAACTTGCAATTTCATAATATTTACAATTATCGGTTGCTTTATAAGCAAGTTCATTAGCTAAATTTAAAGTACTTCCTTTAGCTAAAGTGTATTCTTTAATGGTAGTAAATTCATCATAAAAGCCTCCATTAGCATTTAAAGTAACAAGATATTTTTCATTAACATTAATTGTAATATCTAATTCTTTTACATAATTAGGAGCTATACCTTCAATATGAATTTGATACTTGCCTTCTTGTTTAGCTCTAACTTTAAAACTTAAAGAAGTATTACCATTATCATTATTAAAAGTAATTTCTAAAGCTTCACGATTATAGGAAATATTTATACAAATATTAGGTTCTAATTCCGAACATATTTTTAAATTACCATCAATTTCTTCAACTTTGACTTTACCTAGGAAAAAGTTAGTATTTAAAACTATATTTTTTTCACCAGTTTCATTTAATAGAGATAAATCATATGTATCACTATAAGTTGTTAGATAATAATTATGACTTAAGAACTGTAAGTTAGTAGAAGAACTCGTAGAAGCATCTTCATAATTTAAAGTTAAAGTAGTTTTTTTATCAGCAAAATTAGCTTGAGGGGTAACTTTTATTTCGCCTTTGGTTAATTCTATATTATTTTGATATAAACTTTCGATTTCCATCTTAATATCATTTAAATCATAATCTGTAATAGGTGTTCCCTCTTCGTCAATACTATATTTTATAATAATTGAACCATCTTCTAAATAAATGATATATTCTTCTTTTTCAAAAATAATATTTCTAATTTTACGATGAACTGTTACGGTATAAGTAGTAGAACTAGTACCATTAGAAACTTCAATTTCAATTTGATTATCTCCTGGTTGTAATTGAAAGTCTTTTAAATTACTAGAGGTTTTACCATTATAGTGATATTTTATTTCATTATTTCTATTTTCGGGTGTACCACTTAAAGTTAATTCATTTTGATTAAAAGGAACATCAACCGTATAATTAAAGCGATTTTTATTAAATTCTTCGTTAAATTTAAAATCCTCAGTTATTTCGAGATTTTCTAAATATGGTTTTTGAACTGAACCTGAAGAACCAGAAGATGGAGAATTTTTGCGTTCAATAGTTACTTCATATGTAGAACTTGTTCCATCCTCCGCGGTGACAGTTATTTCTAATTTATTGTTACCTACTTGTAATTCTAAATTTTTTAAATCCGAAACCTCTTTTCCATTAAATTTGTAGGTTAAAGTAGATTTAGAACTTGATGGGAAAGCTTCAAAACTAACTTTGTCTTGAGAATTAGAAACGCCTAAATAATACTTATAAACATTACTTTTAAAATCTAAAGAACCAACCGAACTAGTTAAAGCTTTTAAATTATGATTACTTTCTAAATTATTTTTACTATCTGTAATATATACTTTATAAGTAGTGGTGTATTCTTTACCCTCATAAATTACTTTTAAAGTAATAGTTGTATTACCTTTTTTTAAACCAGTTATTTTTAAAATACCATTTTTAGCACTAGCACTCACAATATTTTTGTCATTTATAATTACTTTAACATCACCAATTAAATTTATTAAATTATAAGTAACATTTTTAATTTTATTTTCATTTAAATATATAGTTCCTTTAGGACTTGATAATAAAATATAGCGATTACTTTCTTTAATATTTATTTCGGTTTTAGCTTGATATTTTTCACCATTAGCTTTAGTTTCTAAGATAATATTTACTTTACCTACTTGTTTAGGATTTACAACTACATATCCATCTTTTACATAACAAGTGGCAATATCAGCATTAGATGTAATACAAGTAAATTCTTTAGGATTAATATTTTTATAAGTATAAGTGATTTTTAAATTAGTATCGCTTAAATACATATTTACGTTTGACGTATCAAAACGTAAATATGTATTTATATTAATTTTTTCTTCGTTAGTATCACTATTTATATCAAACTCGCCTTTATTTTCAAAAATATTACCTATTCTACCCCATAACTTAGAGGTACAACTGCAACTGGTAATTAGAGAAATAATTATAATGATAATAATAATTAATATCATTATTCGTCTTTTAGTTTTGTTACTATCTCTTTTATTATCATTATCCATAGTATTTCTCCTTTCTTTATTTTAAGTATTAAACTCTCAAATAAAGATATACTATAAATAAGCTAATAATAAGTACTTATTATTAATAAAGATGTATATCTTTATTAATAATAAGTACTTATTATTAATAAAGATGTATATCTTTATTTGGAAGTTTAATTAACTTCCTTTTGTGAATAGCTTTATTCAGCAGTAGCAGGTGCTTGAGTAGCTGTTACAGTTACATTAAGAATATAATCTGTTCTGTTAGCGTTGGCAGATGCAATTCCTAAAGCAGTATCTGTTTTACCATCTTGGCCATCTTCATACGGCCATTCCCAAACTATAAATAATTTTTTTTCTTCTGCGCCAAAATTTTGTAATAAAGTATCCTCAGAAATTTTAGCTTCTTCAGCTAAAGTATAAGTATGGCCTGAACCACCAATTGTTTTTCCTTCAAATGACTCTGTTGGTGGCGTTTTAGTTCCTGAATCTTCTAAAATAAGGGTATATTTTAGAGGAACAGTTGATGCAGTTCCTGTTGCTTTTAAGGCTAATGAAATATTAGCTTTTACATCAGACTCATTTTTTAATGAAATAACTGCCCATCCTTTAGAACCAGGAGCAATAATTTCACTATCATTATCAGTATCACTTATAAGACTGTTATTTTTTTCATTTTGAGCATTTTTAAATATTTCAAAATCAAATGATGCTTCCTCCACAGTTCCTTCTGTTTCGTCTACAGTAAATTTCCATTTTGCTATTTTAGCTGTATCTGATGTACCTGTAAAAGTGCTTGTATATTTAGCATATGTACCTGCAACTGAATAACCAGTAACTAATACAGCTGCTAATAATACAGCTAAAACGATTAATTTCTTTTTCATTGTTTCACCTCCTTTATATTTATATTTTTGCATAAATTTTTAGTATAGGAATTTATGCTTATTCCTAATCTATGTAAACGTCATAAGACTGTTTACCTAATTTAATTTTAAGACTATTTAGTCTTTTTTTCAATGGAAGAATTTGTCTCTTCTTCTTTCATACGTTTATATTCTAAATATTCTTGATGTTCTAAATCTCTTTGTTTTTTAGTAGAAATTGTAAAACCAAGAATAAAGATAATTGTTATACCTAATAATAATATTATAATAGTTGTAGGTTCAGATAAACTTTTCATTAAAGAACCTATTCCTGGTATTCTTAAAACATATATACCTTCAACATCTTCATATTCAACTAAGTTTTGGTCTTGAGTATTGTTATTATCTCCTTTAGTAATAAAATAATTAATGCCCTCATCTTCTACAATATCAATTATTCTATGGGTAGTAACTGTTTCTTCACTATCTTTAAAAGCAATTATATCATTTACTTTTAAAGTTTCGGGTTTAACTATTTTAGTTATAATTAAATCACCAGTGTAAATTTCTGTTTCCATAGAACCTGATAAAACAATAAATGGTTTATAACCAAAAATACTTGGTACTTTATCAGGATTATGATGGGATTGATAAATTATATAAATATTAATTAATAATATGGGAATTAATATTATACATATTGCGATAATTAACCAATTACTAAATTTTTGATACCACTTTTTTTCTTTTTTCATTACTTCATACCTCTTTCATTTTTCTTTGTTAAAACTAACATTACCGGTTTATTTTCGTCGGGTAAATAATTTATTTGTTGTGGTTTTTCTTCAGGTTCAGAGTTTACTAAAGGTCTAGAATAACCACATGTCATACATATTTCTTCATTTTTATAAACCATAAAATTATGAGTTGTATTATATTTGATATTAACCCAGCCACAGTCTTTACAAGCATTGGTTACTGTCTCACAAATTTCAGCAGTACCTATAATTTCTCTATTATCTCTTAAGGTGTGAACGTGAGTTTGAACTCTTTCATAAGCACAACCATCATTAGTACATTTATAAGTTATGGCGCCTTCTGCAGATAATAAAGTTTCAAGATTATGGGCACGATTTGTGGTTTTTCCACATTCACAACTTAAAGTTTCTTGTGTTTCATTATAACTCTGAACTTGCCAATTATGAGTGTGATATTCGGTTTTTTGATATCCACATTCTGGATGAATACATTTATAAGTCATTGAATAATCATCTGGATTTCTTGTACCACTATCTAAAGAATGAGGAATGGTTGTAGTTTCATTACAGCTACAAGCCCAATACTCATAATTATCGTCATATTTCTCAAAAATATTAAATTTATGAACATGAGGTGGCTCAGTAGTTTTTTGATAGCCACATCCTGGATTAATACATTCATAAGTGGTAGAACCATCAGCATTAAGAGTTGATTTAAGATTATGAGAAGCTTTTTTGGTTATGCCACAAGAACATTCTAAATATTCATAATCAGCATCAAAATTTGTAATTACAAAACTATGCGTATGAGTTGGTTTTACTATTTTTTCATAATTGCAACCTTTATTCTCACAGCTATAAACTATAGAGCCATCGCTTCTCGGACTGCCGGGCGATAGTTTATGCATAACCTTATTTAACTGGCCACAACTGCAAGCCCAATATTCATAATTATCGTCATAATTTTGAAGCTTAGTATAATCATGGGTATGTTTTAGAGTATTTTTATAATCACACTCGGGGTTGGTACATTTATAAGTGATTGAGCCATCTTGGCCAACTATTTCTTCTAAATTATGAGGTATTTCGGTAGTTTTACCACATACACAAGCTTTAGTTTCGCCATTTTCATTATAAGACTTTAAAAGATTATAATTATGATTATGTTCTTTAGTTTCTATATAATTAAATTCTAAACATCTTCGTTCATCTTCATTAGTCTTAGGATTATATGTCCAATCAGTAAAAGTTAATTTTTTAGATTCTTCTAAAATAATTAATTCATTACCACAATTTTCACAAACTTTAGTAGTAATAATTTTATAAGTTCCATTTTCATAATCAGGTATTTTATTACTAATTTCTTTATATAAATGTTCTCTTGTTTCGATTTCCTCACATACACATTGGCGAATTTCTTGAGCATTATTAAAGTTTTCCCATTCACCAAATTGATGGGTATGAGGACGCGTTTCAATGTAATCTAATTCGTGACATTTTCGTTCGTCTTGTTTAGTCTCAGGATTATATGTCCAATCAGTAAAAGTTAACTCAATATTAGAAGACGAAACTAAAATTTCGTGATGACAAGTAGAACAAACTTTTTTAATAATAGCTGTCAGAGTGTCGTCTTCATAACTAGGTAATTCCAAGATTTCTTCTTCATAATTATGAGTTCGCGTTTTTGTGGCACCACATGAACAGGTTTGAATTTCTTCTTTGTCATTTAAAGCTTCCCAAGCTCCATATTCATGGTTATGAGTTTCAGGTTCTAACGGCTGATTAACTTGAGGAGGCTCAGGTTTGACCTCGGGCTCTTTAGGTTTATTAGTGTCTTCAGGTTTACTAGGTTCTAAGGAAGGATTTAAATCGTCTTCATAAGAAATACTAGGTTCGGTTGGTTCTTCCTCTTCTTTTTTAGAACATCCTCCCACGCCTAAAGTGATGGCTGTAGCTAAAAGAAAAGCAGCACCTCTTTTTAAAATATATTTGGATTTTTTTTCCATATAATATAACCCCTTTCTTAGGCATTAAAAAGTAATTCTATTATACATGAAATTGATTTTATGTCAAATTAAATTTAAGTATTTTTATTTATTTCATTTATTTTTTCGTTAATCCAAATATTTAAATTTTCTTTTAAAGGAAGAAAGCCATTAGTATCGCGTTCTTCCATACTTTTACCATCAACTTTATAATTAATATTTTTAATAGATAATTTTAAATGTTTAGTTTCTTCGTCGACATCAATTATTGAGGCATAGATTGTTTCGCCAATTTCACCATAATCATTAACATTACGAACAAAGCTTTCTGATATTTCCGAAATATGAATTAAACCATCATAATCAGGAGATACTTTAACAAATATGCCATATTCTTTAAAGCCTGTGATAGTGCATTTTATAATATCACCTTTTTTATACATAATATTTCACCAATTAAATTATAACATATTTAGCTTTACTTTAGTATTTTTTTAAATTATAATGGTTTTGGTGACATTTTATGGACAATAAAATTAAAGAATTAATTGATGATTTAAGGCCCCTTTTACAACAAGATGGTGGAGATATAGAGTTTATTAGATATGAAGATAATTATGTCTTTATAAAACTTAAAGGAGCTTGTGCTAATTGTGGATTTCAAGATAATACTATAAGTTTTGGAATTGAAAATTATTTAAAAGAACAAATACCAGAAATTGAAGGAGTTATAAATGTTGATTTATAATTCCTTTTTTAAAAGCCATTCTATTCTTTCTATGGGCGCGTATTTACTTATTTCATAGTAAGCTTTTTTTAAAAATATTTCATAATCATTAGCTTTTTCAATAATAGGAATTAATTTTTCTTCCTCTTCTTCTTTATTCATAATTTCCTCATATAAATCAAAATAATAAGTGGGATATAAAAGACGAGCATATAATAAAGATAAACTATAAATAGAAAAAGGTTGCTCTTTTAAAGCTTCTTTTAAATAACTTAAAGCATCTTCTTCGGCAAAGAAAGAACTTTTAATATACTCAGCAATATCGCGAACTTCATAATCAAAAATAAAACTTAAAGGATTTAAATAATTTAAATAATAATTAGGATATTTAATCCGACGATGAGATAAGACTATTTTATCTAGAGATGTTTGTTTATATTTGTTTAAAGTATTTGTAACATAACTGATGGCATTTTCACCTAAACCAATATAATAACTAAAACTATCTAAAATAATATTTTTATCTTTACCTAATTCAGAGATTTGATACTCAAAATAATCAATTTTATCACTCCAAAGTTTAGCCCAAGAAATACGATATAAATTACTTTTATTAGGGGTTAAAACTAAACTACTACTTATTTTCATTAATTCAATTAAAGATATTTCATTAGTATTATTAGGGATAGGTCTTAATAAACAATAATTAGTATTATAAACATTAGTTATAAGCTTACCAAAAATATTAGGGATAAATTCATGAACATTTATACCTCTAGTTCGTAGTTCTTCACATACACTTAAAATATCTTTTAATTCTTTTTCATTACGATTAAAAGGAACAAAATAATATTCAATGTTATTTAAAGTAAAAGTATAAATATAATCCCATTTTTCTAAATCAGCAATATTTAAATTATAATAGTAATTTAAGCTCTCTTTCATATAATCACTACTAAAATATATGAAAAAACTAATGGATATATCACATTAGTTATTAGGATTAACAGGTTCAGTTGGCATTATATTATTTAAATCCATAATTCTTTTAGCATTATCATGAGCAATATTGGCAACTTGTTCTTTAGCTTCAGCATTTGCTAAATGTTCACTAGCACTTGCCATTTTGGCGGCTATTTCTTGCTCTTTTATTTTTAAAGCTTGCTCCCTTTCATTAAGACTAGCTAATTCTTTTTGATATTTAGCTATAAGAGCATCAAACATATTTTCACAGGCCTTTAAGAATGTTTCTTTATCAGTTTGAAAATCTAAAGAAGGTGTTGCAGGTGTTATAACTGGCTCATTAACCGGAGTTACAGGCTCAACAACAGGGGCACTAGGAGTTGGAATATTAGGAATAATTGGAGTGGTTGGCGCAACATTTACAACTGGCTCATTTATAACAGGAATAGGATTAACAGGAGTTCCGGCAGCTTCCACATTAGGGCTACTTGCTTCAACGGGAGTAACAACCGGAATTTCAGGAGTTATAGTTTGAGCAACATCACTATTTTGAGGAGCAGGATTATACCGATTTTTAATGGCGTTAAAAGCATCCATATTAGGTAAAGATAATTCTTTATAATAAGCTTCATCCGCGGTTTCAGTAGGATTTATATTAACATATTCAAAATTAGTACCATTTATAATTCCTTTTAAATAATTTTTAACTGATTGCCATTCATTATCATCAGTTATTTTTTCAAAATGGGTAGTTAATTTAGTTACATATATAATTGGTAAACCCATCGAACCAGTTTTTTCACTATCTAATACAACATAAGTATTATTTTCAATTTTAAAAGCACTTAATAAATTTAAAGTATCAACACTTCCAGTTTTTTTAGTTATAGTTAATTTCATTTTTAGCACCCTCTATTCTTTTTAATATTATAACAAATTAGGAAACGATAATCAATCTTTTATTTTTTTTAACATAAACCATTTGCAGCCATATGCACAACAGTTTTCGATATATTCTTCAACTTTAGAAACATCATTGATTTCTTTAAAATTTTTATTACTTGGAGAATTAAAACCTTTAAGTCGCAACTTATTATAGGCAATATCTCCAACAATATAATCAAAATCATCAAAGTAATCAGTTAATTTTTCTTCTAGTTCTTCTTTATTTAGGGCTTCTTTATAATTATTTACTATTTCATATTTTTGCCCTCTTATTTCTACTATTTCCATAAACCCATATAATCAATTTATTAAATTGATTATTCCTTTCTTTATTTTATAAACTAAAAATGATTATTGCAAAAACACTAAAAGATGTTACAATGACACTCATTAAAAGTAAAATATCGACAAAACCATTTCCAGTAGTAATTTTTTTAGAGCCAAAGGTTTTAAAGTAATTTACTGAATTTTGTAATAATTCATCACGATTCGGTGAACTTTCGTCAACTTCAAAATAATTATAAGCTTTTTCTTGAGCTTTGGCTATTTGTTCATTATTCATTTCCGTAATATTAGATAAGTTAACACCTATATATTTTAAAGCTTCTAAATTTAAATTCATATTAATGGTACTACCTAAATCTTTAGTGACTTCAAGCTCATTTAATTTTGAATAATAATATTTTTCTATAAAACCAGGGTCATCATTTTTATAATAATTTTCAGAAATGCGATAGTAATCTTGGGTATGACTAGTATAAGCTAATTCTAAAAATTTTTCTTCTTCTTCATAATTTAAACCTAAACTCTTACGTTTTTCAAGAAACATATCCGTAAGAATTTTTAAAACATTTTTAAAATAAGGATTTTTTTGTTTTAGTGCTTCTTTACTATTAGTTACAGCAAATGTATAATAATTAAATAATTCGTCTTTAAATACAGCTATATCAGATTTACTTAAACCAAATTTACCTAAATTAGTTAAAAAAGCTAGTTCATTATTTAAATAATAAGGATTTAATAAATCAGCTTCCCCATATATAAGAACAAGTATGCGAATAACAACAACTAAAAAAGAGTTATATTTAATACTATTTGGCATATTTTTGCTAGCAATATAGTCTTTTATAGCTTGAGTAAAAGCTATATTAATAAAGTACTCTTCCCTCATTATTATTCACCTAATTTATTATATCATATTTATAGGGGTTGCTTCAATTATCAAATTATGTAAATAGCTTGACAAAAAATTAACAAAAAAAGATAACTTTTTTAGTTTTCTAAATTTAATAAATAAAAAGAGCACTCGACCAACGAGGGCTTTTAAAGCCTAAGAGAGTTTGGATAAAGGTCAAGTGCTCTTTTTTTATACAGAAATATCTCTGTACACTTTAATTTTATATTTACTCTCAGTAATAGTCAATAAATTTTAAGAGCAAAAACGTTCATTTGGCATTTTATTTGTAATTTTAAGAAAAGATATGGCCAATAGTTTCTTTAAAACATAAAATATACTAGGTGGTAGGTATGTATCCAAATAAGAATTTTGGAGGAGGTTTTTTTACGATAATAGCTATTTTTTGTTTAGCTATTTTAATATTTTATCAAATTATTATTACATTAATTTTACCTTTAAGATTTAATATTTTTATTTTACTTATAGAATCTTTTTTATTATTTTATCTATTATTTAGGATTGTTTATCCCCGGAGGTAAGATTTTTTATTAGGCTTTCCGTTTTAAAAACATAATCTAATTTAGTGCGTAAGATTTTAGTATCTAATATTTCAGAACCAGTTAAGTTAACTAAAGGTGGTATGCTTATAACAATATAAAATAAATCTTTTTCGTTATCTTTTAATGGATAACTTTTTAAATACTTTTTAATAAGGGGTTCAAAGTCTAAATTCATGTATTCTTTTTGATAAAAAGTAATTAAATCAAGAATGGGAGAATCGATTTTGGAATTTTCCCAACTAATGAGATAACCTTTATCACTTCTTATAAAATGGTCGGTTTCTAAATTATTATGAATAAACGCGACTCTTTCTTTTAAATCATTTTTAGTAGTATCATACCAGTTATCTAATAAATCTTCGGCATAATCTAAACCTGAAAATATTTTATAAATATTGCGCATTAAAAGATAATGACTAGGACTAGGATATATTTCTTCAATATAGATATTATAAAAATTTTCATAATAGTTTCTGGTATATAAAATATTATTTTTTAAATTATCATAAATTTCTTTATATTTATCTTCGGTTATTTCTTTAAAGTAAGTAGTTTTATTATGAAGAAGAGCCACTAATTCTATTAAATCTTCAGCTTTTTGTTCTTTAGGTTCTTTAACTTCATCAATATATTCAAAGATATTAACATCATCTCTATTATTATTAGCTAAACGAGGAAAATAATCAAAATTGCGCCCTGCTAAGTAATTATAAGCTTTACTTACTTTGTCGTTATTTTTTTCTTTGATAACATAAGAACCACTGGTAGAATCAATAATTGTTACTTTCTTTTTTTTGGTAAAGCGATAAGGTTTATAAGTACTTTTTATTTCTTCTAATGCATTATTCATTAGTATTCGGAATTATTATTTTATCCTTGGCTGATAAATTAGATAAATCATTATATTCTGATAATATGTTCATATTAGAATTATACATTGTACAGATTGTTTCTACGGTTTCACCATCACTTACCATATGAATATGATACGTAGCATAGGAATTATCGGTAGTGTTAATATTATTAATTATAGTATTTTCATTTAAAGTTTCCTCTTTATTGATGTTCATTTCTAATTTCTCTTCTTTAGAGTCTACTACTTTAAGTTGTTCCTCGACGGGTTCTTCAGATTTAGGGGGAATATTCTCTTCTTTTTCTTCATTATTAGAAAAATTTAAGGAAGAGTCTAAATCGGCAAAAAGAGTACTATCGGGAGTTGTAAAAAGACTATCTGTTTCATTAACATTACGACTTTCTTCTGATTCCTCTTTAGGGCTTGCAATAACATTAAAATCAATATTTACTCTTAAAATATTATTTTCGATTACTTCATAAGTAAAATCTTCAATTAAAAATTCAATAGTACTCTCGTCAATATTATTAGCTAAAGTAATTTCAAAGGGTAAAATATAAGAAAATGGTTCTTTATTAATACTTACCTCATGACTTTTATAGTCACCAGAAATAATAAAGTTTCCTTTTAAAGTACCATCTTCTACTTTAGTTTCATGCTCTAAACTAATGCTGGTGATTTCATATAACTTATGCTCAAAATCAATATCTTTTGTAAATGGGATTTTACAATTCATTTAATCATCTCCTAAAAAACTTTATGTTGTTCTTTAAGAAATATACCAAAAGTAGGCATAAATAAATTGACTTTTCCTATATATTATAGTAAAATCTTATAAGTAAAAGAAATTTTGGAGGTGGCAATATGGCAAAGAAAGTTACAACTAAAAAACCTTTAACAGGTAATAAGAGAAGTCATGCTTTAAATGCAACAAAAATGAAGCAAAAACCTAATATTCAAAAGAAAACTATTGACGGAACTAAAGTTAGAATTAGTGCTAGAGAAGCAAGAACTTTTGAAAAATAGTTTTATCATAAAATTAAATTAATTGCCTATATTATTAATAGGTGATTTTTTTTATGAGTTTAAAAAAATGGAAAGTGTTAAGTGTTTTTGCTATATTTGGAATTAGTGCCCTTTTACATTTTGGATATGTTTGGTTTCCTAATTTTTTTACTTCTTTATTTTTTCCCGTAAATGAAAGTATTTGGGAACATAATAAAATAATAATAGGTTCTTTTTTGATTTGGACTATTATTGAAAAAATATATTATAAAAACTATAAAAATGTTTTATGGTCAGGTTTTATAACAAGTATTATATGTGCTATATTAGTTATGGTTATTTTTACCCCGATTTTCTCTTTAATTTTAAAAACGCATGATAATATGATTGTAACTTTTATAGTTTTCTTACTTGCAATTGCAATTAGTCAAATAATAAGTTATAAATTATTAAATGAACCCTCATCTAAAAATTTAGATTATATAGCAATTATTGGGTTTGGTTTAGTAATTATACTTAATGCTTTATTAACGTATATGCCTTTACATTTGGGAATATTTTTTGATTATAATAAGAAGATATTTGGCTTAGGCTAAATATTTTTATTTAATTTAAATTTAAAACACAAAAAGATTCTAAATGGTATGTATAACTAAACATATCTAGAATTTTATATTCTTTTAGTGTATAAACTTCTTCTAATAATTTTAAATCTCTTATTAAAGTATTAAGGTTACAAGATATATATATAATTTTAGTTGGTAATTTATTTTTTATAAAATTAATCGTATTTTTATCTAAACCTTTACGAGGTGGGTCTAATATTAAAGTATCGAAAGCAAAAGATAAATTACTAACTATTTTAGAAACGTCTCCTAATAAAAATTTGATATTATTTCTTTTATTAATTTTAGCATTAAATATACCATTTAAGATGGCATTTTGCACAATTTCAACACTATAAACCATTTGAGCTTTAAGACTGGCAACAATACTTAAAGTCCCTACTCCACTATAAAGGTCTAAAACTTGAGAATTGGGTTCAATATGATTTTCTATTAATTTAAATAATTCTTCTGTAATAAAATTATTTACTTGAAAAAAAGAATTATAACTTATTTTAAATAAGAAATTATGAAGGCGTTCATAATAAAAATCTTGACCATAGATAGTTTTATTGTTATAAACTATGCCAACTAATTTTACCTTTTCTTTTAATTTAGATAAATCAATATTATAGTTGGATTCGGGAGTTTCAATTATTAATAAAACCTCATTATTAGAATTGGTTCTAATTGTTAAATTACCATTTTCAAGGTTTAATAACTGATAATTTTTTAAAACCGCATTAATGGTTTTATTAGCGATTAAGCATTCTTCTATTGCAACTAAAGAATGAGTTTTTTCTTCATAAAAACCAATTTGGGAATTTATTATTTTTAAACTAAGTTTATTGCGATAATAAAAATTAGAAAGATTAGGAATAAGATTAATGGGAGGATTATTTATCTTATTTTTAAGAAATAAATCATGAACTTTTTGGATTTTAAAATCTAAAGTATCAGAATAATTATAAAATAATAAATGACAACCCCCACATATAGAAAAATAGGGACATGGGCTTTTTATTCTTTTAGAACTTATTTTTTGATATTTTAAAACTTCCCCCTCACTATAACTTTTTTTATCTTGGGTTATTTTAACATCTACTATTTCACTAGGAAGAGCATTTTTAATAAAAATTACTTTATTATTTATATGTCCTACTCCTCGACCAAAGCTATCTAAAGAAGTTATTAATACACCTTCTACCATATGACCACCTGTAAAAATTATAACATGATTTAATTAATTAGCAAAATAAAAAGATACTATAAATTGTTATAATATAGTATCTTATCTTTTATTTAATTTAAATTGTTCTTGTTGTAATTCCAAGTTAATTTTAAGATTTTCGTATTCTCCTCTAAGTTCATCCATATTCAAAACATAGGAAATAGCATTTTGTTCCCCCGTTTGTAATAATTCGCCATTAAGACCTAAAATTGGGGTTACATTTTCATATTTTCCGATTGCTTTAGAATATACTACATTTCTTTTTCTAATTTCATTTAATATACGACTTTTGGCAAATATTGGAAAATAGTTAGTTATTATTATATTTTTTTGAATATTTTTAGTAACCATTACTAAAGAATAATATTTCATTAATAAATCTAATAATGCGGCTATTTCTTCATTTTGAATTTTAAAATTGCCTATTTGAATAAATTTTTCAATTAATATCTTAAATATTTTAAAATAGGAAAAACCTTTAGCTTGAAATTCTTCTAAGTTTTGTCGAAAGAAATCGGAATTAACATATTTTAAGATTTCATCGATAAGTTGTCTATCAAAATTGTAAAAATTAATATAATATAAATTTAAATTTTTTTGACTTTCAATGTAAGTAGCATCTTTTTGCCATAAATCAGTAATGTACTCAACAGGCTCTAAGGCTTCATTTAATACCACTAAAGTACGTTCTATATTTCCCTTTGTGTCATGAGCCCAGTCATAAATGATTTTTTTAGGACTGTTGTAGTATGCCATTAATGTTTTTCTCCATTTCCTTTACCACCGCTTTTAGATACTGAACTAGCACGTTGTTGTTCTTGGAATTGTTGATTGGCTTTTTCTTGACGAGCTTCTTGATTATATTTATCTAAGTAATCTATATAATCATTGGCTTCTTTAACGCCACTTCTTATGTCAGCGACTAGTCTATCATAAGCATCTTTATTACTTAAATTTCCGTATCTAGCAATAGCTTGTTCCATAGCAGCTCTTTTACTTACATCAGTTTCTCTAGCTAAAATCTTATCTTTAGCAATTAATACATCTGAATATTGGGCAGTCGCTTGTTGAATATTTCTTGCAGCATTGGCAATTGCTTCCGCCTTTTTATTTTTTTCGGTTCTTTCAATATTATCCTTATTGATTTTAGCACGATTAAATTTATCTTGAGCTATAATTAAATTAGTGCCAAATTGTTTCATCATGTTTTCATTAGCAAGTTCTCTAGCTTTTTCCACTTCTTTTTGATTATCTGAATGAAAATTATTGTCTTTCATAACCTTTTCAAATTCTTGATTAAAGACTGTTTGATAATGGGCTAATTCATTTTCTAATCTTTCAGTTTCAGATTTGGCATCAATAAAGCTTTGAACTTTTTTCCAGGTGTTTTCCAAAGCTGAAAAATTAGAATCAATTTTATCAGCTAATTCCGAAATACGAGATACAGCTTTAGGGTTGTAATCACTAATTCCAGCCCATTCTCTTACTTTTTCACTATTTCGATGAGCTCGGTACATACGTTTAGCCTCTCTTGAATCACTTTTAATTGGAGCTACATCTGTACCATATTCTTCATTACCTTTTTCTATTTCAGCATTAATACCTTCAATGTAAGCTTCTCTATCTTTAATTTTACTATATTTTCTATTTTCACGATTAATTCTTCTATTAGTAGCATTTTCAATAGCATTATTCATATTACTATTCATGCTTTTAAAATCTTTAATATCACCTGAGTGCCACATAGAATTTGTTCCAGCAGATGCTCCTCCGGCTAATGCACTTGCAAAGCGATTCCAAATTTTTTTTTGATTACCTTCTTGGTCTTTAGCATTAAAGCCTTGAACTGCGGCGGTTGTAATACCTCCAAGAGCTGCGGCGGTCATAAGAGTACTTCCTAAAACATTATATTTACCACCATCAAGTCCAGTTATTTCTTTAATGATGTTTGGGGCTTGTTTTACAAATAAAATTATACCTATAATGATAAGAGCTTGAGCTATAGTTTTTACTAAAAAATTAGTTCCTTTTAAAGTATAGGCAGCAAACACATTATCTATGCTTTTCCCGACTGTAGATATAATTAAAACGGCAAAATATAGAATAGCTATTCTAATAAATACCTCTGCAAAGGTCGACAAGGTAGCTTTTAGCCAATTATTAAACATTTTATTAACTGTTTCATTTGGAATTATTCTGCCCAGAATTGGTAAAGGAGCAATAAGTTCATACACGGCTAATTTTACAAGTCTTAAAGCCATATCTAAACAATAGCTTAATAATACAAAGAGAACGAAAGCCCCAGCTATAATATCAAAAAACATTAAATAAGTTATTTTATCGTCTGCTATAAAATCAGCTGCATCTGCTACATCGAAAAATGTTGTATTTTCTTTAGCTTTTGCCCACATTTCACCATAAGTTACACCATTTTCTGATCTCATTAATTCACAATCTGGACTATTACCAACACTAACTCCATCTTGAATTGTTTCATCCTCAACATCACAATAGCCATCTTCAACAATTAAAAATGTTTTCCAAATAGTTGAGGCCATGGTATATCCACCCATACGAATTGTATCTTGAGCATCACCAGTGGCGGAGCCTGCTATTAATTTTCCAATAACATTATTGTTCAAAAAAGAATCTTGAACTAAGAAAGCAAAGTCAAATATGGTTGGCATAAATGCAATTAATACTATAGATATAATAACATCTTTTATTATGTTAATAGGACTTTTTTTACCTTTTAATCCCTCTTCAGGATTTGCCATACTTTTGAGTAAAGAGTATGCGACTAAAAATAGAATTACAACTCCTATGACTACATATATTCTTGATACAAAGCCATTAATTGCTGAAGATTCAAATATACTACCTCCATGTGCTAATACCAAAAATATTTGATATACTAAACTTATAAATGAATAAATAATAGCATTTATCCATAAAAGTAATCTAAAGAAGAAAGCAGAAATTGCATCTCCTATATTACTCCAAAATCCTCCTAAAAAAATAAATCTCGTCATTTTAATCACCTAATTTATATTACAAGTTCCTGGGTCATATGCGCCAAGAATTGTTAGCAAAAATTTAATTAATATTGGTAAAAAGAATATAATAACAGCTATTATAAGTCTCTTAATTGATTTTATTGTCGCTTTTTTGATAGCATCTTGATTATTGGAAACAATTGCTTTTACGTATTCAGAAATTGTGAAAACAAATAACATAACTATAGAAGCATATTTCATAATATTAAAAACAAATTGTAAATAATAGGCTGGGCTTCCCGATTCCTCAGGATTTCCTAAATAACTATCACATCTGTTTGTTACTATAAAATCATCGGTCCAATCGTCAGCTATTCCTGAAAAAAATTCACCAAATACATGAGGTAAAGTATCCTCTACAGTATCCATAAAATTATTGAAATTATCAATTAAAGTGTCAGCTTCTTCTCTTTCCATTTCTCCATTATCAACAGAATCTTCAATTTTTTGAGTTTCATCTTTTACGAATGCTTTCAATCTTTGATGAAGCTCATCTGCGATTCTATTGTTTGCTGGATGAGAAAAGAAAAACTGAGGAACTGCATTGCCATTGAAAAATTTTTGGTAATTATTAGTCATTACTTCAGTAATTATATTATTTAATTCTTCGCTTGTAAGTTCTCCTGATTGAATATTATTTAAGTAATTAGTTTCAAGTTCATTTAAAATAGCTTCAGCTTGTCTGGAAATAAAACTATAAGCAAAATTATAGTTGTTTGTTGTAGAGATAAATTTGCTACCTTTACCAAAAACTACTCCATCATCATCAACACTTTGGCAAGTTTCTATTTCACTACTAACGCAAACTTGATTTCCAGAACTATAATAGCTTGGGAATGCCCAATTTTCGTATGTATCAATAATTATATTACTTGGACATTTAAAGTTATCGATATTCATTGATTTATATTCACCAAAATCATATACACCTTTACTATCCAAAATTTCTTGCCAATTTCCATATTTTTCAAAGCGCTCCGCTTTACCAGTAGCATCATTACTATAGATATATGGTTGATTCCAAGATAAGAGAAAATTCTTATGAGCAGTATCATAAAATATATTAGCAATGGCTGAATATTCATTATTACCAGATTTATAATTAGTTTTATATTGGCATATTATAACGCATGTTTTATTATTATAACAATCAGGACGTTCAAAATCATTAGTGAAGATTATTGGATTTTCATCATAGCCATCATCTGCAGCTTTAACTGGCATTATTCCTAATATAAATACTAATATAAATAGCAGTACATATTTTTTCATTTTTATTCTCCTCCCATCAAGCTACCACAACTATCATCTTGAGGATGAAGCATACAATTTGTGCATATTCCAAATTTTTCATTATATACATCCTCTCCACCAATAGTGGTAATAATAAAATCTATAATAGTTGGAATGAAGAAAACTATAATACCCGCGACAACTCTGATAATTAAATTTTTTACAGATTTTTTAATTTCGTCATCTTTACTGGCAACTACTGCTTTTCCTAAATCTATAGCTCCAAAAATTATAATAATTAAAGGTACTGCTATTTTAACAAAAAATATTACCCAACCCAAAGCTCGAAAGGCTCCTAAAATATTTGGTTTTTCGCATAAGGTTGTTGTATTAAAATCAGTATCATTTTCTTTTCCGGTATCGTAAACAGGACTATCATTAGGGTCATAAGTTGAATATAGTTTAAAGGTTAAGCAATTAGTATTATAAGTTCCCCAACCAGGTTGCTTATATTGATTATATGCTGATTCGCCTTTAGTACAATTACCACTAGTTGACTTAATATCATAATAATATAAAACGTTATTGTCTCCTGTTGTAATGGTAGAGTCTTGGCTGTAAAAGCCATCAACATATAAAGTTGGAACTTTATTACAATTATAACGAGTTCCATTTATAAAATCAGATGGAGTTAAACTTGAAGCTTTAGTTCCATTTGCGGTTTTATTATAAGAGCAATTTACACTTTCTTCAGAAACATCGCAAGAAATTTCATAATCAGAGACATCAGTATTTGCTGATTCTAATTTATATTTGCAAGTTACATTTTCTGGTTTTGGGGGAGTAGCTGGAGTAGTCGGAGTAGTTCCACCTCCACCTGAACCACCAGACCCACCTGAACCTCCACTTTCCGGAGAATCAGATTCAGTTGGACTTCCAACTGGCTTTAATGCATAAATGCCAGAACCTTGGTTACTTATTTCATATTCGGTTGAACCCATAAAGGCTGCAATATCATCTTTGGCAATTTGAAAGGTATACTTTTTAGGGATATATCCTTGGCTACCTTGTTCTTCATTAACAGAAAAGGTAGCATTAGCTTGTT
The DNA here is from genome assembly GCA_947628145.1 of uncultured Bacilli bacterium. GTDB lineage: Bacteria > Bacillota_I > Bacilli_A > RF39 > UBA660 > Caccenecus. The sequence goes on from CANQYU010000002.1 coordinate 25,758, forward strand.
CTCCCTCTTTTAATGATATTACTTGAATTTCGGGCTCACTACTATTTTCTATTTGTTCAATTTGTAAAGTATCTTTTGATGTATCAAAAGCAATAACAAAACCATTATACATACCTGGAATATCAGTGGTATTAGCATCTTCTAATAATTTAAGTTCATAACTTCTATACTCTGTGCTGGATTTTGCTAGTGTTACGCGGTAAGCAAATTTAAAATTTTTTTCAAATATTTTTGATACTTGTTCCGCGGTTATTTTGAGTTCATATTTTATTTCACGCATTCCAACAGATGTTTTAGTAATAGTGAAAAAGAAAAAATTCATTTCTACATTTTTTTTAAGTGCTCCAGTTTTAGTTGAACTGCCACTCTTGCTAGTATTTATTGTTTCTCCAGCAGGTGGATTTAGTTTGACAGTCATTTGGTTATTATTTCCATTAAATGATATATCAAATAAACCATTATTAGTACTAGCTTTTGCTTTAGAAGTATTATAAATAGCATCAGCGTAACAAATATTTATATTAAATAAAGTAATAATTAGTAAAAATATAACATACTTTATATTTCTCATAAACTCCTCCATATATATCACAAAAAAATCTTTTTAAAATTAACCATAATAATTATAACAAACTTTATATAAAAATACTAGTTTATAAATTAAAAAAAAGCATTTTTAATTAGCTTTTTTATTCTAGGATATAAATGCTTGGGGAATTAGTAAAAATTTTTTATTATTGATTATTATTTATTTTTGAGTATATAATATATTAGTGTTAGGAGGAAGAGCCTTGAAAAAAGATATTAAAGATTACAAAACAATTCATTTTATTGGAATTGGTGGAGCCAGTATGTATGCCATGGCAGCTCAACTTAAAAGTGATGGTTTAAATATTACAGGTAGTGATATACAAAAGTCAAATAATACCGAATATTTAAAAAGCATTGGGGTTTCCCTTAGTATTGGTCATAATACCGACTTAGTTAAAAAAGCAGATTTAGTTATTTATACGGCGGCTATTCATGATGGCGACCCTGAACTTGATTTAGCTCGAGAAATGGGTATTGAAACAATAGAAAGAGCAGCTTTTATTGGGGAATATACTAAAGCTTATGAAAATTTAATTTGTATAAGTGGAACTCATGGAAAAAGTACGACGACTAGTATGCTTGCTTCGGTATTTTTAGACGCTGGTTTAGAACCTACTATTCAAATTGGTGGTTCCTTAAAAAAGATTAATGGTAATTATTATGTAGGTGGAAAAAAATATTTTATTTTAGAAGCGTGCGAATATGTAGATTCTTTCTTACACTTTCATCCAACCGCGGAGATAATTTTAAATATTGATGATGACCATTTAGATTATTTTAAAAATATTGAAAATACTAAAAAATCTTTTCGAAAATATGTTCAATTATTACCTGATAATGGTTATTTAGTAATAAATGTTGATGATGAAAATACTAGTAATTTAGTGGCCGGTATTAAAAATGTAACAACTTATGGCATAGAAAATGAAAAAGCCATGGTAAGAGCTAAAAATATTAAATTTAATGATATGGGATTTCCTACTTTTGATGTTTATATAAATAAAGAATTTTTTGATACTTTTAGTTTAAGTATTAGAGGAAAACATAATATTTTAAATGCTTTAGCTACTATTGGAATGGCTAAAAATTATGGAATAGATAAAGAAATTATGGAAAAAAGCTTAAAAGAATTTAAGGGAGTGGGAAGAAGATTTGAATATTTAGGAGAATATAAAAAAGCTCATATTTTTGACGATTTTGCTCATCATCCAACTGAAATTGAAGCTACTTATAATTCGGCTAAAAGTATTAAACATAGAGAAACATGGGCAGTTTTTCAATCGCATACTTATAGTAGAACTTATGAACATTTAGAAGAGTTTGCAAAAGTATTAGCAAAATTTCAACATGTAATTATTTGTGATATATATGCAGCTCGGGAAGAAAATATTTGGAATGTTAAAGAAGATGATTTAGTAAATTTAATTAAAAAAACTAATAAAAATGTATGCCATATTGCTACTTATCAAGAAATTGCTAAATATTTAGAAGAACATATTAAAGAAAATGATTTAATCTTAACTATTGGCGCGGGACCAGTTAATAAAGTGGCCGATATTCTTTTAAAAAATAAAGAAGTCTAGATTTCTAGACTTTTTATATGGGTTTCATAAGTATTTAAAACATTTAAAAATTCTTCTTCGGTTTTGGTTTGACAAATTTTTTCTTTATATTTTTTGGCTTCAGGTAAGCCTTTTAAATAATATAGAGCATGGGTTCTAATTTCTAATAATGCTACTTTAGGATTTTTATCTTTTTTTAATAATTCATAATGAGTTTTAAGCATAGCTATTTTTTCTTGATAAGTAGGGTTTGGTAATAAAATGTGATTATTTAAATATTCATTACATCTTTTAAATAACCAGGGATTACCTAAAGCACCTCTTCCAATCATGACGGCATCACATTTAGTATATTCGAGCATTTGTTTAGCTAATTCAGGAGTTGTTACATCCCCATTTCCAATAACAGGAATATGGACATTTTCTTTAACTTTTTTAATAATATCCCAATCGGCTTTACCACTATAACCTTGGGCTCTAGTTCGAGCATGAATAGCAATAGCTTGAGCTCCATTTTGTTCACATATTTTGGCAACCTCTAAAGCATTAATACTATTTTCATCCCAACCACTCCGAATTTTAACAGTTACTGGAACATTTACACTATTTACAACAGCTTTAACTATTTCCCCTATTTTTTCAGGATTTTTTAATAAAGCGCTTCCGGCTTGAGCATGAATAGCTATTTTAGGAACAGGGCAACCCATATTAATATCTATAATATCCGGTTTCATCGTTTTTTCAACAATTTTAGCCGCTTCAACAAAAGTAGAAAGAGAACTACCAAAAATTTGTTGAGCAATAGGTCTTTCTTCATTACTCATTTTTAAAAGCTCAAAGGTTTTTTCATTACCATAAATTAAAGCATTAGAACTAACCATTTCCGCATATATTAAACCGGCGCCCATTTCTTTGATTATTTTACGAAAAGAGGTATTTGAAATACCAGCCATGGGAGCTAATACTAATTGATTTTTTATTTCAATATTTCCAATTTTCCACATATAATTCACCTTTTTTTCATAAATAAAGAGAATAAATTAATATTCTCTATAATACTATAAAATTTTAATTAAAGCAAATTAACGCTCAATTTCGACCTCATCACCTGTATTTAACATAAAGCAATTAGCATCATCTTTATCAATATGAATTTCATAAAAACCATTATCAGAGACTTTAACAAAAGCTTCCATTGAACCACCTTTATCATTTTCAATTTTTAATTTAACTAAATCTTCATGTTTAAGGCGTAATTCTTTAGCTTTAGCAGGGTTCATATGAATATGTCTTTCGGCTTGAATACAAGCATTTTCTAAAGTTACCTCGCCTTTTGGTCCAATTAAAGTAATAGTTTCGCTATCTTCTAAATCGCCACTTTGTCTTACAGGAGGATTTAAGCCTAAAACTATAGCATCACTCCTGGATATTTCAACTTGATTATATTTTCTTAATGGACCAATTAGGCGAACATTTTCAATTGTAGCTTTAGGACTTTTTAAAGTTACAGTTTGAAAAGATGCAAATTCCCCTATTTGATTTAAAGGTCTTTTAATAGATAAAGGTTCATCAAATAGTTGGTCATAAATTTCTTTTGTTAAATGAACATGGTGATTACTAATAGCAATAGTACCATAAATTTTTTCTCTCATTTTAAACACTCTTTTCTATTATTATTTTAACAAAAAAGCTAAAAAAAAAGAAGCTTTTTTTATAAATTCTTCTTAATTTCATTAATTATATCTAATTCATTAAAATAAATTTTTTGGCCTTTTACTTCTTGATATTCTTCATGGCCTTTACCAACGAGAAGAATTAAATCGCCTTCTTGAGCATTTTTACAAGCATATTTAATTGCTTCTTCGCGGTCGGTTATTTCCATAAAATTAGCATTTACTTTATTTAAACCTACTTTAATATCATTATTAATAGAGCTTATTTCTTCATCACGAGGATTATCCATTGTAATAATACATAAATCACTTGCTCCCCCAATAATTTCGCCAAGATTATATCTTCGTTCTTTAGGGCGGTTTCCCCCACCTCCAAAAATACTTACTAAACGTTTAGGATTATAAGCACGAAGAGTTTTTACTAATTCTTTCATACCATCTTCGGTATGGGCATAATCAATTAAAACTTTATATTTAGGAGTTACAAGAGCGATTTCCATACGTCCACGAACACTTACATTTAAAAGAGCTGCTTTTTCTTGATTACGATTTATGCCAATTTTTTCACAAACGGCAATAGCACTTAAAGCATTATAAACATTAAATTCTCCAGGCATACTTATTTTAAATTGGTCATTTACTAAACCAGTGGTCGTAAATTCCGTGCCTAAAAAGTCTTGTTCATTTAAAAATTTTAAAGATTTTACTTTTAAATCAGAAGCATTATTAATACTATATGTAGTTAAGGGAGCTTTTACCCCTTTTAAAACTTGGTTTAAATAAAGCGAGTCATTATTAATGATAATTTCTTTACTATTTAAAAATAATTTATTTTTACAAGCAATATATTCTTCTTGGTTTTCATGTTCTCCAGGACCAATATGGTCAGTCGTTAAGTTAGTTAAAACTCCATAATCAAAAGTAATACCGGCAAGACGATTTAATTTAAAAGCTTGACTAGATGTTTCCATCACTACATGGGTAATACCAACATCTAGCATATCCCGAAAAGCTTTTTGAACTTCGTAAGATTCCGGAGTAGTATTATTGGTATGAATTACTTGATTATTATATTTAATACCAATGCTTCCAATAAGACCACATTTAATATTATTTGCTTCTAAGATAGCTTTAATAATATGAGTAGTAGTAGTTTTACCCGTTGTACCTGTGACTCCGATAGTAACTAATTTAGAAGCAGGATTATTAAAATAATTAATAGACATATAAGCAAGAGCAATTCTAGTATCTGGTACTTTAATAACTGTAACATCAGCTTCAATAGGAATATTTTTAGAAAGAACAATAACTTGGGCTTTATTTTTAATAGCACTAGCAATATAATCATGTCCATCATTATTAAAACCAACTAAAGCTATATATATATCATTATTAGTTACTTTTCGACTATCATATTTGATATCGTTAATTGAAACATCTAAAGAACCTTTAATTAAAGTATAATCAATATTTTTTAAAATTTCTGTTAATTTCATTTTATTTACCTATAATATGGGAAACATCAATTTCACTTTCAAATACTGGATAACTTGGACCTTTCATATATAATTCTTGAGTATCAGGAATATATTCTATTTCTAGAGGGCCACCTATTTGCTCCACGGTACATTTATTTGATGTTAAACCTAAACGGTAGCCAATAACGACCGCGGTAGAACAACCAGTTCCACATCCAATAGTTTCGCCTGTTCCCCTTTCCCATTCACGAATTTTTAAATAATTTTTATTGATAATTTGGGCAAAAGTTACATTAGTTCTTTTTGGAAAAAGAGTATGATTTTCAATGGCTGGACCATATTTATTAATATCAAAATTAGCTACATCATCAACAAAGATAACTGTATGCGGGTTACCCCAGGATAGTGAACTCATTTTAAAATTTTGATTTAAAATAGTTACATCTTCCATTATAAATTCTTTTTTAGTAGTATTTACCGGAATTAAGCTAGGAGTAAAGATTGGTTTACCAATATTGGCTTTAATATTTACTACTAAACCATTTTCAACAGTTAATTCAATATTTTTAATACCACCTAAAGTTTCCACGGTAAAATTAGTTTTATTAGTTAATTTATGGTCATATACATAACGGCCAACACTCCGAAGACCATTTCCACACATTTCAGCCTCGGTGCCATCTGGATTAAAAATTCGCATTTTAAAGTCGGCCACCTCACTAGGACAAATTAAAATCATACCATCACTGCCAATTCCAAAATGATGGTCCGAAACAAACCTGGCAAGTTCATTTAAGTTAGATAATTTTTGATTTATGGCATCAATATAAACATAATCATTGCCATAAGCTTGCATTTTGGTAAATTTCATAATAATTCCTATTCTAAGCTTTGAGCTAAATCGGCAATTATATCCTCAGGAGCCTCAATACCAACTGATAAACGAAGCAAAGTATCAGTTATGCCTAAAGCTTCTCTAATTTCTTCTTTAATTTCGGTATGAGTACGACTTACTGGGTGAGTAATTAAAGATTCTACTCCCCCTAAACTTTCGGCAAAAGTTACAAGTTTAACTTTAGATAAAAGCTTATTAACAGTTTCTATACTATCTACTCTAAAAGAGACCATTCCTCCAAAGCCAGTAGTCTGTTTTTTAGTGGTATCATAATTAGGATGGTCAGGAAAACCAACATAATATACTTTTTCAACTTTAGGATGATTTCTTAAAAAAGTAGCAACTTTTAGAGCATTATCACTATGTTTGTCCATTCTTAAAGCTAAAGTTTTGATACCTCTTAAAAGTAACCAAGAATCCATTGGACCTAAGCCAGCTCCATTAATATACATTTGAATTTCTAGTTTATTACCAATTTCTTCATCTTTAACAACTACTATACCGGCAATTACATCATTATGGCCACCTAAATATTTAGTTCCACTATGGATAACAATATCGGCACCTAAAGTTAAAGGTTTTTGATAATAAGGAGTTAAGAAAGTATTATCAACAACGACTAAAGCTCCATGTTCATGACCAATTTTAGCAATAGCTTCAATATCGGCCACTTTCATCATAGGATTAGTAGGGGTTTCAATAAAAATCATTTTCGTATTAGGTCTAATTGTTTTCTTTAAAAGTTCTAAATCAGTTAAATCAATACTATCATTATCAATGCCTAGGGGTTGTAATACTTCGTTTACAGCCCGATAAGTTCCCCCATATACATCGTCAGAATAAATAATATGTTCTTGGGGTTTTAAAAGAGACATAATTAAAGATACCGCGGCCATGCCAGAGTTAACAGCAAAAGCTCGCTCCCCCTCCTCTAAAATACACATAGTTCTTTCTAATTCTTCGCGAGTAGGATTAATACATCGAGAATAATTATAAGGGTCGGTTTTTTCAAGGCCATGATGTTTAAATGTGGCAGTTTGATAAATAGGATAACTTATAGCTCCAGTTATGGGGTCTACACCATTAGCTCCATGAACAACCTTTGATTCAAATTTTAAATTTTCTTTACGTTCACAATTTGGATAATTATTAAATTGTTTCATTTTTACCTCCGTTTTCAAGGACATTTCCTTAAATTAAGTATATCTTAGTACTGAACAAATTGTCAAGTAAATGCCTATTAAACTTTACAATTAATTATATGAAAAAGGAGGTTTTATTTATTCTTAATTAGAAATATTAAATAACTCATTGATTCGCGCATAAGCTTTAGGAAAATCATCCATGGCAAGTTCAATTACATGAGTATTAGATAATTTTTTTATTTCAGGAATAATTGCTTGATAAGTTTCTTGTTGCTTAGTACTATTTTCTAAGCTAAAAGCTTGATAATTATGATGTACTCTTTTTAATCTTTCGATATAAATATTTATATCTTCTAAATATAAAGATATATAGTATATTTCATAATTTAAATTACCTAGTTTTTTTAATAATTCTTGATAAACATCCGTATAATCATATTCTTTATAACCTAGTAAAGAATAAACATAATCAGTAAAAAAGGTGCGGTCAAATATAAGATTAACATCACTATTTTCAATATTTTTCATATAATCAAGTAAAGCATAATACATGTTTTTACTTTTTTCTTTACCAGTTAAAGTTTTATCTTTATTACCCGTTAGACGATATAAATTAGAGGCAGGAATATTCTCTCTTAAATAATTAGTTAAGTTGGTTTTACCACATCCTTGGGGTCCTTCAACAATAATACAAATAGATTTCATTATTTTTTTCTCCTTAATAATACATGTTTATATGATATTTCTTCGTTAATTTCTTTTAAAGTTATTCTTTCATAGTCATTTTCGTTAAAATTGGGAAAGTAAACATCGGCGCTCGGACATTCAGCATTAATTTCCGTAAGTAATAATTCATTTGCAAGAGGCAGAAATAACTTATATATAGTTGCTCCCCCAATGATGTAAACATCTTCGTCAACTTCTTGTAAATATTTTACTAAATGATTAAAATCATGAAAAACTTTTATGTCAGGGTTTTCAATATTTTGATGTGTTAAAACAAGATGTTTTCGCTTAGGTAATAATTTAGGCAAAGATAAAAAAGTATTATAACCCATCACGATGGGATGATTAAGAGTATGTTCTTTAAAAAAAGTTAAATCTTCTTTTAAATGCCATATTAATTCATTATTCTTTCCTAATTCTTTATTTTTACCTATGGCGGCAATAATAATTAATTTAGCCATATTTTACCCTCCAATAATTATGCTACAAAAAAAGTCTAATTTTGTCAAGAAGACTTGTTTTATTTATAGCACTCATTTATACTTATAATATGGAGGTTATTATGGAAGATATTAAAGGAACTAAAGGTGACATATATGCTAAAGAAATAATTAAAAAAATATTAGATGAGGGTACTTTAGATAAGAACCCTAGACCAAAATATAGTGATGGAACCCCAGCACATACATTAAGTGTTAATCATTTACTTTATTCATATGATTTAACTAAAGACGAAAGTCCCATTATTACTCTTAGACCCATCGCGGTAAAAAGTGCCATTGGTGAGCTTTTATGGATTTATCAAGATGCATCAAATAATTTAGATATTCTTAAAGATAAATATGGAGTTATTTGGTGGGATGATTGGGATATTGGCGATAGAACAATTGGTGCTTGCTATGGAGAGACAGTGCGAAGACATAATTTAATGAAACAGCTTTTAGAAGGAATTAAAAATGACCCGGATGGAAGAAGACATATTATTAGCTTATGGCAAGAAGAAGATTTTTTATCTCCTCATGGTTTAAAGCCCTGCTGCTTCCAAACTATTTTTAATGTAAGACATGGTAATGACGGAATAGATTATTTAGATATGGTCATGGTACAAAGGTCTAGTGATTTTTTAACCGCCGGTTGTATTAATCAAGTGCAATATTTAGTTTTTCAATATTTAGTCGCAAGACATACAGGATATACACCAGGTAAGTTTAGTTGGTTTGTTGATAATGTTCAAATTTATGATAGACATATTAGCCAAGCAGAAGAATTACTTGCAAGAGAGCCAATTGATTGTAGCCCGAAAATATGGCTTAATCCAGAAAAAACAAATTTTTATGATTTTAACCAAAATGATATTAAAATTGAGGGTTATCCAAGAGCTTTAATTAGAACTAAAAATCCACAAATGAAATTTGATTTAGGAATATAAAAAACGGGAAAATATTTCTCGTTTTTTACTTTAATGAAAGTTTAAATACTTACTTTTAAATTATATTTATTAATTATCCGGTTCATATATCTAAATCCATATTTTAGATAGTTAGTTTCCATTAAGATTTTTTCATAGTTAGCGTTTGGTTCAATTAAATGTTCTTTTAAATAAGTTAAAGCATCTTCTTTAGATAGAGCATTAAAATTAATAATATCGTCAAAACGACCTAAAAATTCTTCAGCAAAACTTTCAGTTAAATTATTTTTTTCTTCCCCAAAGCCAACGGCTTTATTTTGATAAGCATTAGAGGTCATAAAAATTAAAGTGTGTGAAAAATCAATAGCTTCCCCATGAGAATCATGGATTACTCCCTCATCCATAATTTGTAAAAATAAATTTAAAACACTGGGATGAGCTTTTTCGATTTCGTCGACTAAAATAATAGAATAAGGATTATATTTAACTTTATTAAAAATATAATCGTCTTCATAACCAACATAGCCATGGGAAACACCAATAAGTTTATTGACACTTGTTTCAAGATTATATTCGGACATATCTAAACGAATTAAATTATTTTTTAAAGTATCACTAATAATTTTAACAGAAGAGGTTTTTCCTATCCCACTGGAACCGACTAATAATAGTTTTAAATTAGAACCTTTTTTAAAATATATATTTAAATTATCTAATAATTTATTTATAGCTGCGGGTTGATAATATATTTTAGAAGATAAATTATTTTTTAGTTTAAGTAATAAAGAGGGAGGATTTAAAAACATAGGAATATGACTTTTAGTTTCGATAACTTTTAAAATGTCTTCTTTAGTAATACTGGTGGTGGAGTTGGTTTTAAGTTCTTCAATGTCCTTTTCTAAAGCATTTATACTAATACAGGCATCTAAAGCTTGTTTATAAGCTCCCTCTTTAACATAATTTTCTTTTTGGCTCATTAAATTTTTTAAAGCTTGTTCTTTCGGTTTTAGAGTTTCTAAAGAAATACTCTTTCTTTTTACATGAGCACAAATACTATCTAATAAATCAATGGTTTTATCAGGATTTTTCTTAGCAAATAAATATTTATTTCCTAAATTAACTATATCTTCTATATTTTCATTAGTAATAGTTAAATGATGGTGTTCTTCATAAGTACTTTTTAAGCCTAATAATATATTTTTTGTTTCTTCTAAAGTTGGTTCTTTAACTAGAATAGTTTCAAATCTTCTTTCTAAAGCTTGAGATTTAGCAATATATTTTTCATATTCTTGAGTGGTTGTTGCCCCAATAATTCGGATTTCCCCACGAGCTAAATAAGGTTTTAATATATCGCTAGCATTAATAGCCCCTTCTGCACCACCAGCATTAACAATGGTGTGAACCTCGTCTATAAAAAGAATTATATTTTTATTTTTAATAACCTCTTTAATAATTTTGGTAAGTCTTTCTTCAAATTCGCCACGATATTTAGTACCACTTACTAAATCACCCATTGGTAATTCAACAATAAGCATATTTTCTAAAGATAGAGGCACCTCTTTATTAACAATACGTCGGGTTAATTCCTCGACTATGGCAGTTTTACCTACCCCGGCAGGGCCAATTAGTAAAGGATTACTTTTTTTCTTCCGGAGTAAAACTTCAATTAAATTATTAACCTCTTGGTCTCGGCCAATACATTTATCAAAAGTAGAAACTTGATTATTTAAAATATTACCGACTGTAAATAATTCTAATTTTTCTTGAATAAGAGTACTAGGTTTAATTTTTAAATCGTCATATAATTGATTTAAATCAATACCTAAGCTAAGCATAATTCTAATAGCTATACCCTCGCCTTCGTCAAGCATAGCTAATAATAAATGATTTTCGGTGACAAGTCCTTTATTATTTTCTTTGGCATCACTTAAGGCATTAGATAATATTCTCTTTAATAAAGGGGTATATAAATTAACCTCAATATTTTTTTTAGGAATACCAACAATACTGATTAATTCTTTTTTAAAACTATCATAAGTTAAGTTATAACTACTTAATTTTTCTTTTAAAGGACTATCACTTTTCAAAATGCTTAGTAATAAATGTTCACTCCCAACATAGGGATGATGTAAATTAGCCCTTTCTTTTTCTGCTTCTTTTAAAATAAGACTACCAATAAATCCAAAGTTATTAAACATATGAGCCTCCTTTATAGTCTATGTTAATTATGAGAAAAAAAGAAGTAGTTTATTCATCTACTCCTCATTTATAATAAATATGGGCTCATTTAAATAATTAATTAACTTAGCTATTTGGCTCTAACTTTCTAAAATATCCGTAATTATTTTTTTAATGGTGGAAAGAGAATCTATAGTAAGAGCGTTAGTTAGAATTTGTTTAGTTTGATATATTTTTAATTTAGTTTCATAAGTATTTAATTTAGTTTCGACTTGTTTTAATGTTTTACTAACACTAGCTTTGGAAATTTGACGATTTTCGGCTATTTCAGTTAAAGATAAATCTTCAACATAATAATTAATGAAAGTATCTTGTTCAATGTCAGTTAGTAAAGTTTTATAAATATCAAATAAATTATTTAAGTATTCTCTATTTTCCATCTTTAAACATATCCTTAAATAAGCCATAAATATAAGCTTCTATATCAAACGTTTTTAAATCTTCCATGCCTTCCCCTAAACCAATAAATTTAACAGGAATATTAACATCTTCTTTAATTGCTAGAACTATTCCACCTTTGGCAGTTCCATCTAATTTAGTTAAAACTATTCCAGTTATATTAGTAATTTCTTTAAAACTTTCAGCTTGTAATATACCATTTTGACCGGTCGCCGCATCAATTACTAATAAGGTTTCATGCGGAGCATTCGGAATATGAGTACCAATAACTTTATTGATTTTTTCAAGTTCTTTCATTAAATTAGTTTTATTTTGAAGACGACCGGCCGTATCAATTAAAACTAAAGAAACATTTTGTTTTTTAGCTTCAACTAAGCCATCATAAATTACCCCGGCAGGGTCAGTATTACTTTTACCATAAAATAAAGAATTGGTTTTGTCGGCCCATTCCTTTAATTGTTCGACAGCCCCAGCTCGGAAAGTATCCCCGGCAATAAGCATAACTTTTTTGCCTTCTTTTTGATATTTATAAGCAAGTTTACCAATAGTTGTAGTCTTTCCTACCCCATTTACTCCGACCATTAAAATTACTGTTGGACCATCTGAATTAATATTAATTTTATCACTTAAAGATTCTCCAGATACATATATAATAAATAATTCGTCAATAATAACCTCTTGTAAATATTTAGGACTAGTTATGTTTTCATTTTTAACTCGAGTTTTTAAGCGAGCCATAAATTTCATAACAGTATTAACTCCAATATCAGCCATGATTAAAATATTTTCTAATTCGTCAAAATATTCGTCGGTTACTTTAGTAAATTTATGACCTAATACGGATAATTCACTAACAAATTCGGTACGAGTTTTAGCTAATCCTTTCTCATAAGCCTCTCTTTCTTTAGCTTCTTCTTTATTAGTTTCTTTTTTATAAATTATACTTTTAAATTTTTCAAATAATCCCATCGTTTTTCACCTTTAAATATCATATCATATAAATAAACATTATAGCAAATATTTTTAGAAAAAATAGCGAATTTGACTTTTAAGAAAGGTTGTGCTATGATATAAAACAATTTAAGGGGGTAGAAAATTATGCTTTATAGAGAATTAATTAATAAGTGTGATGAAGATACTAAAAATATTATTAAAAAATATTTAGTTTTTTGTCATGAATATAGTATTCATTATAATAATGATATACATAGAGATACTTATGAGATTTTAAATATTATTTATAAAGATGATTTAGCTATTGGTTATTTACTTTATATTGCTATTCTTTATGATAAAGATTTAGCTAATATTTTAAATAAAAATAAAGATATTAAAATGCCAGATTTAATATTAGAAATTATTTCAACTTTAGATGTTTATTATTCGTTAGATAATTTAGAATGTGCAATGTTACAGGAAAGTGATGCCGCGGCAATTTTAAATGCTTATATTAATTTAAATGGTTCTATTTCTATCGAAAGAATAATTTTAAATATGGTAAATGAATTATCTCTTAATAATAGAATTATTAAATATTTTAATATAAATGAAGAAACAATTAAAGAAATTGAAAAATTAGCTCAAAAAAAGGAAAATAGTTCAACTTTTAAAAGAAAAGAAAGTAATATTACTCTTCCGTTTGGCGAAAACTTAACTGAAAAAGAATATGCTTATAAACCTTTAATTGGACGCGAAAAAGAATTTAGAAGAATGTGTGCCTTTTTAATGGATGAAGAAAAATCTTTAATTATTCATGGAAAACAAGGAGTGGGAAAAACAACTTTAATTAATGGATTAGCTTATGATATTCAAAATAATTTAGCTCCTAAAGCTTTAAAAAACAAAAAAATTGTAGAAGTAAGTAGTAGTGAAATTATAAGTGGTTGTCAATATGTAGGAATGGTGGAAGAAAGAGTTTTAAAATTAATAAATTCTTTACTAGGTCAAAATGTTATTTTATTTATTGACGAATTTCATACTTTAATGGGTCTTGGGCAAGGTTCTAAAGATAATAATGATGTGGCGAATATTTTAAAACCTTATTTAGGAGACGGAAGAATTAAAATTGTGGGGGCAACAACTACAGAAGAATACAACACTATTTTAGAAAATGGAGCTTTTGCTAGACGTTTTAATGGTTTAGAAATACCAGTTTTAGACGATAAAAGCGTACTAATAATTTTAAAAAATTTAATTAAAAGATATAAAGAAACTCGAAATATAGGATTTAAATATTCTTTAGAAACAGAACAAAAATTATTAGAGTTAATAATTTATTATACTAATAAACAACATCAAAATTATTTTTATACTAAGAAACTATATAATCCCGATTTTGCTTTAACAATTTTAAGAAATGGTTATGACTTTGCTTTACTTGATGGTAAAGAACAATTAGATATTGAGGCTTTAATTGAGGGATTTGGTTCCATGGATTTTATTAGTGAAACTTATGTAGATGATTTTAAAAAAGAAGCTAAAGCAATTGTTAGAGAAAAAGATAATAAACCTATTATAAGAGAGATTAAACTTAATAAGAATTAAAAAAAATTAATTCTTTTTTTAAGCTTTTAAAGATTATGTCGAAATTAAGAGAAATTTGCTAATAACTTTTGCATTAATCATAATTTTTTGATACAATTATAATGGTGAGTAAGTATGGCAAAGAAGAAAAAAACTAGTTCTAGTGAAAAGGCTAATTTCCCTTATAGTGTAGAACTTACAGGACTTATATTAATATTAATTGGTTTAATTGGATTTGGATTTGGCCCGGTTGGGGCTTTTATTAAGCAATTTGCAATGTTTTTAGTCGGAGGATGGGCTTGGATATTTTTACTTATAGCTTTTTTAGTTTTAGGGGCCTATATGCTTTTTAAAAGAAAATTACCAAAATTTTTTAATCAAAGATTAGTTGGTTTATATGTAATTATTATGGTTATTTTATTAGCTAGTCATTTTGGTTTTATTGAAAAATGTAAAGGTGCTTCCGATATATTTCAATCAACCATAGACCAATATATGGAAAGAATTGATACAATTGGAAGCAATACCGCTTTATTTACAAGTGGAGATGCTTCAATTGAAATTGGGGGAGGTATTGTCGGAGCGATTTTTGCGGTCGCGTTTAGTAGTTTATTTGGACTTACAGGTTCGAAAATTGTAGCTATTATTTTAACGATGTTTGGAGTAATTTTATTATTTAATATTACATTCGCGGATATCTTTAAAAAGCTAAAAGAGGTATTTAAAACTATGACTAGCGCAGAAGAAAGCGAAACGAAAGAAACTCCTCAACTAGAACATGAAAATAAATTATATGATTATGAAGAAGAAAAAGATTTTGAGACACCTAAAGACGATAAAATTGTGATTACAAGTATGGAAGAATTAAAAACCATGAAAGAACCTCAAGTTGTTAAAGAAAATTTAGAGCAACCAGAAAGTAAAGTATATGAAATTAATTCCAGTTATACTTTACCTCCTCTTTCTTTACTTGATGATGCTAAAGAACAAAAGAAAGTTAATTCCAATAATTATATTAGGAGTAATAAAGAAAATCTAGAACGGGTTTTAAAAGATTTTCAAATTAATGGTCAAGTAGTAGAAATTCATATAGGACCGGCGGTTACTCAATTTGAGGTAAAAGTTCCTAGTGGTACTAAAGTTAGTCGAATTAGTGGAATAAATAAAGAAATTGCTTTAGCTTTAGCTGCAAAAGATGTTAGAATTCAAGCCCCTATTCCGGGTAAAAGTACAATTGGAATTGAAATTCCTAATCCAACAATTAGTATGGTTAAATTTAAAGAGGTTTTAGCTTATGAAGGAAAAGAAGCAAATGGAAAAATAATTGTAGCTTTAGGTAAAGATATAATGGGTCAACCTAAATTAGCTGATTTATCAAAAATGCCTCACCTTTTAATTGCTGGTTCGACTGGTTCTGGTAAATCAGTTTGTACTAATACGATTATTTGTTCAATTTTAATGCGTTATAAACCGGATGAGGTTAAATTAATGTTAGTTGACCCGAAAAAAGTAGAATTATCCAATTATAATGGTATTCCTCACCTACTATGTCCTGTGGTAAGTGACCCCAAAAAAGCCAGTATGGCTTTACAAAAATTAGTTAGTGAGATGGAAAGAAGATACGATTTATTTAGTGAAAAAAATGTTAAGAATATTGCTGGTTATAATGAATTAATTGATAAAGAAAATAAAAATAAAGACGATAAAATCCCAAGAATGCATTATATAGTTGCAATTATTGACGAACTTGCAGATTTAATGCTTGTAGCTTCTAAAGAAGTAGAAGATTCTATTATGCGAATTACCCAAATGGCAAGAGCCGCCGGTATTCATTTAATTGTTGCGACTCAAAGACCATCAACTGATGTTATTACCGGAGTTGTTAAAGCTAATATTCCATCTAGAATTGCTTTTGCCGTTGCTAGTAATATTGATTCCCGAACTATTTTAGATTCTAGTGGCGCGGAAAAATTATTAGGTAAAGGTGATATGTTATTCTTACCAATGGGAGAAAATGTGCCAACACGTATTCAAGGATGTTTTATTGACGATGCGGAAATTGCAAGAATAATTGATTATGTATGTAAACAACAAAATGCCCACTACGATAGTGAAATGGAAAACTTAGATGCAACAGGAAATGGGATTCATGGTTTACCTGACGAAAAGGAAGAATATGATGACCCTCTTTATAATGAAATTGTCGAATTTGCTATTCAAACAGGTAAAGTTAGTACTTCCCTATTACAAAGAAGATTTAGACTAGGTTATAATAGAGCAGCAAGAGTGGTCGATTTACTAGAAGAAAGAGGAATTGTAGGGCCAGCAAATGGTTCTAAACCACGAGAGGTTTTAGTAAAGTTAGAAAATAAGACTGAATAAAAATATAAATTGCAAATAAATATATATTATGATAAAATAACTTATGAAAGGATATGAGAATATGGCAAATACTAAATATAAAGTTAAAAATCAAAATACAAAGAAATGGTTTATGAGATTTTTAGTTGTTGTTGGTATTATACTTGCTATATTATATATTTATGAATGGCATTTAGTTAAAGAACAAGGAAAATATATAAATAGTTATTTAATAAGTTCTAATACGATAAACTATGAAATGACTGATATAAATGAAATTGATAATGTTTTATCAGAGACTAGTAGTGAGTATTTTGTATATATTGGATATACAAAAGATAAAAATGTTTATTCTTTAGAAAAAAAGTTAAAGCCTATTATAGATGATTATGACTTACATAATAGTTTCTATTTTATAAATGTAACAGATATTAAAGAAAATAATAAAAACTATATAAAAGATATTGCTAAAAAATTAGGTATTGAAGAAGAAGAAATTAAAAAAGTACCAATTATATTATATTTTAAAGATGGTAATTTAGTAGATAAAGGTGTTTATTCAGCTAAAGAATTTAAAGAATTATTACAAGAACAAGGTTTTGATAAAATGTAAAAAATTACTCTAAATGAGTAATTTTTTTCTTTATTGTAATTTCAACCGCACCACTTTTATTTAATTGTTTTTTGGTAATATTGACAATATTTTTGAAAAGGACAATCTAAACATTCGGGTTTTAGAGCTTTACATTTATAACGACCAAATAAAACTAATTGATGGTGAAGCCTACTCCAATGTTCTTTAGGAAATTTATGCATTAACGTATCTTCTATTTGAGAAACATTAGCATTTTCATTTACAAGACCTAATCTTACTGATACTCTAGCAACATGGGTATCAACAGCAATAGCGGGGACATTATAAATATTTGATAGGACAACATTACATGTTTTGCGCCCTACTCCCGGTAAACTTTCTAAATATTCTCGATTATTAGGAACCTCACCGTTATAGTCATTTATGAGTTTAGTAGCGATGCTTTTTAAATAATAAGCTTTTTTAGTATAAGAACCACAGGGTCTAATAATGGCTTCTATTTCTTTTAAAGAAGCATCTTTTAAAGTATTTAAATTATATTTAGAAAATAAAACTTTGGTTACCTCATTAACTCTTTTATCAGTACATTGAGCACTTAAAACAGTTGCAATTAATAATTCATAGGGTTTAGTATATTCTAATTCACATTTAGGATTAGGAAATAATAGATTTAATTCTTTAATAATTATATTACTCTTCATCATCTAACCAATTATAATTAAATAATTCCTTTCGTTCTTTTTTAGGTTCATTTCTATTTTCTAAATATTTATTTACTTCATTAATATTTTTAAAGCCTTTCTTTTGCCATTCATATAATATTTTATCTATGTAACGGAAATTTTGAACACCATTATAAACGGCTTCTTTTAAAGCTCCTTTAATTAATTCTTCAGGATATCCTTTTTCTAACCAAGCATTTATTATTTCATATTCAGTACTGGTAATGGGTCTACCAAATTCTTGTTCAAATAAAGCATATATATCTGTTTTAGTAGAGTTTTTTTGTTCATTAATTTTATTTTCTAAAATTAAATTATAAAAATTATCTAAATTTACTTCTTCGACCATCCGTCCCTCTTGGTCTTTAGATGTTTCAATTACTAAAAGTTTTTTAGATAAAAGTTCATTAAATATTTGATAAGCTTTATCCGGAGTTAAACCAATACTTTTACTTAAACGAGCAATATCTAAATAATGATGAACATTATCAAAATATGTTAAAACTAAAAATTCTTCTAAAGTAAGTTTTAATTCTAAAGCTTTCTTAATAAATAAGTCATTTGTAACATATTTAGTTGTTTTAAAAATAGAATTATTCATACTCCCCACCTTGCTTTATTATTTGTTATATATTTGATTAATTCATTCTTTTTATTTTTTATTTTACCACTTATTATGAAAAATTCAAGTTCACTTAAAACTATACTAACGGTTTTAGAATATTCAATATTAAGAATTTTTACTATTTCTTCCGGAGTTATATTAATATCTTGAAGAGATTTAATAGGAAGATTTTTATATAATTTATTTATAGTACTTTGCGAAATATTCATAATTGCTCCGGCTAATTTACTTAAATATAAACCATATTTATAAACTGTTAAGGCAGTAATTTCTTTGGAATTTAGAATTTCTCGAACTTGCTTAATATTATTTTTTTCAACTTTTGTAAAGGGTAATTTATAACCAATATTTATTTGAGCATACATACCTTCAATATTTTTAACGGGAATAATTGACGTATAAGAAATTGCTAATAAATTTAATATTCCTATTTCATTTAAAAGACTTAAACCATATTTAACGTTAGAAGAAATTAATATGCGGTCTAATTCTTCTTTTAGACGAGTAGAAGATAAAGTTAAAATAGTTTCTTTATGGGTTTTTAAAGCTTGAAATAAATTGTCTTCAATTGTAAAATTTAATACTGTTGCAAGTCTTATGGCTCGCATAATTCTTAATGGGTCTTCATTTAACTTTTTTTCAAGATTACCTACCATTCGAATTTTTAAATTATTTAAATCTTCGATTCCCTTTAATAAATCAATAATTTCCCCTCTTTTATTCATACATATAGTATTAATTGTAAAGTCACGTCTATTTAAATCACTAATTAAATTATTAACATAATTATATTCTACTGGATGTCTTTTTTCATATTTTATTTCTTCACGATAAGTAGTTATTTCAAAATTATATTCTTTAATTTTAAAAGATATACCACCAAGATTTTTAAAACTAGCATGAGGAAAGATATTAATTAATTCTTTAGGCGTAGCATTGGTACAAATATCAATATCAAAAGATTCTTTCCCGACTAGTAAATCGCGAACATAGCCTCCGACTAGATAAGCTTCATAACCTTTTTTTTCAATGGCATTTAAAATATTTTTGATAATTTTATTCAAACGTGACCACCATTTAAATTGTAACAGATTGCCTGTTCATTGTCTAGAAAAAAAGCTCAAGATTTATATTCTTCTATATATTCTTGAACTTCTTCGATTGTTTGATTAAAATTAGCTAAATTAACATTAAACCATTTGGTTGGTAATTGGTGATTAAACCAAGTATATTGTCTTTTAGCATAATTTCTACTCCGTTTTTTAATTAAGTCTTTTGCTTCTTCTAAAGTTATTTCTCCTTTAAAATAAAGAAATAATTCTTTATAACCTATAGCTGTATTTAAAGCTTTACAATTAAGGTCTAAAGAATATAAATACTTAGCCTCTTCTAATAAGCCTTCTTGAAACATAGTATCTACACGACTATTTATTCTTTCATATAATACCTCGCGAGGAAGAGTTAAACCAATATAAATAGCATTATATAAAGGTATACATGGCTCATTAGTGGTGTTTTCTTTATTTAAAAATCTTAATAATCTTTGCCGGTTATGGGGATGAATATCTAAGTTGGGATTTTTTTTTAAAGCTAAATTATATAATTCTTCATTACTGAAATGAGAATAGTCAATAGATGGTTCAGCTTCAGAAGGAAAAACATAATTATATAAAGCAGCTTTTAAATAAAGACCAGTTCCTCCGACAAAGATAATATTACGGTCTTTATATTTTTCTAATAATTGTCGAGCATCTTTTTGATAATTATAAACTGTATAATTAGTTTCTAAATCGGCAATGTCAAATAAATAATGCGGAATATTTTCTTTTTCTTCTTCTTTGATTTTGGCCGTGCCTATATTCATTTCACGATATATTTGCATAGCATCCGCATTAATAATAATCGCATTTAATTTATGAGCTAGAGCAATACTTAATTTAGTTTTACCTACACCAGTAGGACCTACTATACATAAAATCATTTTTTAGCCTTAGCTTTAGGTTTAGTTTCTTTTAATAAATCCCGAATTTCTTCTAATAATAGAACCTCTTGAGTTTTAGCTGGGGCAGCTGGGGCTTTTTCTTCCTTTTTCTTTAAATGCATTAATTTGTTAACAACTTTAACAATGATAAAAATACAAAAAGCAATAATTAAAAAGTCAATAACACTTTGTATAAAAGCACCATACTCTATTCTGGTATCTCTAAATGTTATAGCTAAATTAGAGAAATCTTTACCACCTAAAAGTAAACCAATTATAGGAGTTAAAATATTATTAACTAGACTAGTAACAATAGACGAGAAAGCACCTCCGACAATAACACCGACAGCTAGGTCCATAACATTTCCACGAGCAATAAATGCTTTAAATTCTTGTAAACTTTTTTTTAACATAATTACACCTCTTGAATGTATTTTATCATATTTTAACAATTAAAAAAAGACTATTTTAGGTAGCCTCACTATAAACAGATATTTGGGCACTAAATTTTTTACCCATAATACTGGTTTGACATTCATTACCATTACAAGCATTTTCATCGAGCCATAAATATAATACATGACTGGCAGATTTTTTAGTACTATCAAGATTACCCTCGGCGACTATATAAGATTCCAAAACAGTGGATGATTTTTCAATTAAAGTACTGGGTAGAGAGATAGTTTCTAATTTGGTTATATAATCACTAGTAGATTTATTAGTAGAATATTTAATATGAGGTAATAATTCTGGAGAAGAATCATTAAGAACATTTAAAACTACTTTATAACTAGTATTTACAACATCAGTACATGTATTAGTTATGGTTAAATTATAAGGTTTTAAATTTTGAAAAGCTGTTGCTTGGGACATAGGATAACCTATATAATTTATATATGAAGAATCAGAGATAGCTAAATCAAAGCAAGCAGAATTTAAAACGTTGGGCGTAGCTTGAACCGCACTAAAAGAAAGGTATGCATAAGTTATACCAGCGGTGGCAAGAACAACCGTAATTATAGATATAGAAAGTAGTATTATTGTTCTTTTATAATTCAAAAGGCATCACCAACTTCTCCACTATAATATATATTATATATTATTTTTAAAGTTTTGAAAAGTCTAAATAGTTACTTTTAGAGAAATTAAAAACTTCTTTTTAGAAGTTTATTTATTCCGTGGTAGCAACACCCATAGAGGTTAAGACTAAGACTTGTCCTTCAAAGCTTTTAGTCATAACATCATTTTTGCAAGCATTACCCTCACAAGCATCCGAATTTATCCATAAAAGAAGATTATAACTAGCGCTCGCGCCAGGGGCTAGAGTGCCCTGTTTTAATAAATAGCTATTAGTAGTCCCAGCCATTTTAGTATTTTCGGGAACATAGCTTTGATAAGTATAAGTACTAGTAGAAAGTTTATTGGTAAGTCCGGTAATAGTAGTTCCCTCACTAAATTTATAACTTAAATAATTATTTAAAGTACCTTTAGTATTTAGAACTATATCATAATTTACACCAGCAGAAGCATTAGCTTCAGTACAATTATTAGTTATAGTAAATTTATAAGGGGTTAGTTTAGTTTTAGCACTATCTTCAGACATAGGATAAGTCGCAGGTAAATTAATATAGTCCGAATCTTCTATATTCATTTTAAAACATGTGGCAACTAAATTATTATCTCCGTCTTGGACACTAGAAACAGAATAGAAAGAATAACTAGTTCCTACGGATATTGTCAATAAAATCATTATAGTTATTATACCTAGTGTTACTCTATACCCTTTTCTCATACTATCACCTATTATTTATAATTATAAGATATTTTAGGGAATTTGAAAAGTCTTTTTTAGCAAATATTTTCAAATATTACTATTTCCCCATCCAGGCTGAAACTTTTAGCTTCCGTTATTTTAACATTAACTATTTCGCCAATAGTAGAATTAGGGGCGATAACATTAACTAATTTCATAGTTTCGGTATAGCCACAAACTTTATTTTCCCCTTTTTCACTGGGACCAGTTATTAAAACTTTAACTATTTTATTTAAGTATTCTTCATTATGTTTAAGACTATGTTCATTAATAATATTATTTAAAGTTTGTAAACGCTTTTCTTTAATTTCCAGAGGAATATTATCTTTAATTAAAGCCGCGGGGGTACCCTCACGAGGAGAATAAATAAAAGTATAAGCTCCATCAAAGACACATTTTTTTACGACATCTAAAGTTTCGTTAAAATCCTCTTCCGTTTCATTAGGAAAACCGACAATAATATCAGTTGTAATACTACATCCTGGGATAGTTTCTTTAATTCTATTATATAAATCTAAATATTCTTCTTTAGTGTATCTTCGGCCCATAAGACGTAATATTTTAGTACTACCACTTTGAAGTGGTAAATGAATATAAGGCATAATATTAGGATATTTAGCAATAACATTTAACATTTCAGGTGTAAAATCCCAAGGATGAGATGTAACAAAGCGAATACGAGGAATACCGATTTTAGCTACCTCTTCTAATAAGTTTGCAAAGTCATAGCCCTCGGATAAATCTTTACCATAGGCATTAACATTTTGTCCTAATAAAGTAATTTCTTTATAACCATCTAATTTTAAATTAGTTATTTCTTTTAAAATATCAGCCATTAAACGACTTCTTTGTTTACCTCTAGTATAAGGAACAATACAATAAGTACAGAATTTATCACAGCCATACATAATATTTACCCAAGCACTATACTTAGAATCCCGTTTATAATCTATATTTTCGTAAACGTCACCTTCAATAGAATATACTTCAATATTTTGTTTTTCATTAACATTTAAAAGCATTTCCCCTAGTTTATTAATATTATGGGTACCAAAAACAATATTAACAAAAGGATATTTTTCTTGTAATAGTTTAGCTACACTAGTTTGTTGAGGCATACAACCACCAACACATACAATAAGGTTAGGTTTTTCTCTTTTTAAATGTTTAATACGACCTAAAAAGCCAAAAACTTTATCATGAGCGTTCTCTCTTATAGCGCAGGTATTTAAAACAATAACATCAGCTTCATTAAGATTTAAAGTTTCAGTAAGATTTAAATTATTTAAAATTCCTTTTATCTCTTCGGAATCATGAACATTCATTTGACACCCATAAGTTTTTAAAAAGAATTTTTGACCTTTAAATTTTGAACTTTTAAGATTTAAAGCATCTTTAATAGTTGGTTTAGCATTGCTTCTTTTTTTTGCTTCTTGTAAATCTGGTAAATTCATAAAATCACATCCATAACCTCTATATTATAGCAGATTTTTAAACATTATGGTATGATAACTTAATAATATAATATAATTTTAAAAGTTCCGAATTAAATGGCTCTTTTAAAGCAGCTAAAATAGTTTGATAAATAAGTTCTATATCGTCAAGTTCTTCGCCTTTATATTCATAGTAAAGATATTTTAATTTTTCATGAGATTTAGTTTCATATAAGTTATTTAATTCTAAAGTAATTAAATGGATAGCTTCATTTATTTGTCTTAAATTATAACTAGCATAAATAGGTTCTATTATTTCATAAGAGATGTCAGTTTCTTTTAAATTATAGGCAACCTCTAAAATATTTAATTCATCATCAACTAATAGTCTACTACGACTTATAATATGTCCTTCACCGTTAAATTCTAAAGCATAAGCGTTTTTATTATCGGTAATTAGACAAGCATATTCAATTTTTTTGACTAATTTTTTAGAACTTAAAAGAGTTTGAAATTTTATTTCTTCTAAGAAATTGAGGGATACTATAACTTTATTAGAAATAATATCTAAAAAAGTTTTATGTTTTACTTTATATAAAGGAATTTTTTTAATTAATTCTAAATAATCGGTATCATTCCATTCATAAAAATCATAAATTTTGTCGTCGTTCCAATTTAAGATTACGTCGTAGTAATAATTCATTTTTAAGCCACCTTTCTAAAGAAATACCTATTAATATTAAACCTAAAGGAATAAACCAAAATTCTATTTTCCTACTAATAAAGTGGATAAATTCCCAAAAACTATACCCAATTGTTAAAAGATTAAGATAAATTATTGTAAAGAAAATGCCAAGACTTGTAAAGATTAGACCTAAAATATAAATAAATAATTTAAACATTTTATTTCCCTTTTAAATTTTATTTCTTAACTTAAAAAAATATTATATAATTTAAATAGGTGATATGATGGAAATTTTAATATATATTATTTTAGGTATAATTCAAGGTTTTACTGAACCTTTACCTATTAGTTCTAGTGGACATATTTTTTTATTTAAAAATATTTTTAATACTAAGATGTTTAATGATTTAAACTTTGAAATTGTAGCTAATTTTGGTTCATTTTTAGCAATACTATTTATTTTTAGGAAAGATATTATAGATTTAGTTAAAGCTTTTTTTACTTATCTTTTTAATAAAGAAAAAAGAGCTCAAAATAAAGTTAAATTTAAATATTGTCTATATTTAATTGTCTCAACTATTCCTGTGGGAATTGTCGGAATATTATTTAAAGATGTAATTGAAAGTAAACTTACTAATTTAAAGTTTTTAGGTATTGCTTTCTTATTTACCGCCCTAATGCTCTTTTTAATTAGAAATAAAAAAGGCCAAAAAGAAGAACAAGATATTACTCTTAAAGATGCTATAATTATTGGATTATTTCAAATGATTACAATAATGCCGGGAATTAGTCGAAGCGGAACAGTTTTAGTGGCTTGTCTTTTAGTGGGGATGAAAAGAACTACGGCTTTAAAATATACTTTTATTTTATATTTTCCAATTAGTTTAGCAACAATGCTTTTAGGAGTTAAAGATTTATTACAAGCTGGTAATTTAAATACTTTATTTATTCCTTACTTTTTAGGAATGAGTGCGGCTTTAATTGTTACTTACTTTACTTATAAATGGTTAAGTGAGATAGTTAAAAATGGAAAGCTTTGGAAATTTGCTATATATTGTTTAGCTTTAGCTTTATTTATATTTATTTATTTTAGATAAAAAAATAGTTCGCAAGAACTATTTAATTTTTAAATAAAATTATATTAAATAATAGAAGTAAGGCAACATTAGCAACATAAGTAAATTGAAATCTTTCACATTCAATAATAGATACTAATAGGTCGGAAGCACAAATGAGCCACCCTTCTTTACTTTTAGGTTTAAATTCTTTAATACTAGCTTTTTCTTTAGGATTAATAAAAGGAAAAAGCTTTTTTAAAAGAACTTGGTGGAACATATGAGTTTTAATAGCTTCGGCTTCAATATCACTAACATTAAAATATTTTTTAGCATTTTCGGCCGCGGTTACAGGATGTCTTAAATAAGAATTTTCGGGTTTTTCTTTACGAGTTCCCAAAAAGAAATCATGTAATAAACCGGCTCTAGTAGTAACTCGACTATCAGCTTTAAATATTTTACTTAATTTATAACTTAATCTAGCTACTCTTAAAGAATGTTCATATTTACTTGTGCCATGGTGTAAATCCTTTTTAGTTTCTAAAAAATGTTCATTATTTATTATATCTTCTATTAAACTATCAAATTCATTTTTATTAGTCTTAGTCATTAAATCACTCCTAATTGTGACTATTAACATTATAATAAATTATATTATTTTTGTAAAGGTTAAATGCTTATTTTCGATTATGATATTTTGTTAATTCCCGTTTACATGAACGAAGATAAGCTCTTTCTTCGGGGCTTATTTCTAGCCCTAATTTAATTCGTCTACTTAATGATAAATCTTTACCCGCAAGTTCAGCACTAGTTAAATATTTAGTTGTTCCTAGAATTTCTAAGTAAGTTTTAGTAGGATTTAAAGTTTCTTTATAACCTTTTAAAGCTATTTTAAGTAGTTTTAAAGTTTCATATGATGTTAATTTGCTTTCTTCTTGACCAAAATAAGTTAAAAGCTTAATCATTAAAGATAAAGATACTAATTCGGCAAGTCTTTCTTCTGGGGCTAGTTCATAATTAGCTAAATAAAGATGGTATTTAGCTAAGAAAAAATTTTCGTCTAGACCTTTAGCAAGGCAAGCTTGTTCCATATCTTCGTCTTGATAAGCAATTTTATAAATTAAAGAAGCAATTAAAATTTTAGTTTCTAAATTATTAGCTTTGCTTAATATTTGTTCATATTGTTTAGCATGTAAGACTTCATGAATAACGGACTGACTAACTAAAAGATAAGGATGAAGAATTGAAGATTTTAAAGATAAATAATCTTCAATATCCCTGGCTCCTTTTTGTAATTTGCTTAAATCAATAATTATTTTTTTAGCATTATAGTTATAACAAGCTTCTTCTTTATTTCCCATTTTTCCATCAGTAATGGTGGAAACGAAAGGTTCTAAATTTAAACTAGGAATTATAAGGGCTTCTAATTCTTTTAAAAAATTAGAGCTAATAGTCTTTCCTGTTTTTAATTCTTGTAAAATTAAATAATATAATTCTAAAGATAATTTTTCATAGTCAATCATATCAAAACCCCTTTTGATAGAGAAAATTATAGCATATTTTAAAGATTTTGTCAAAAATAGCGAACAAAAAGCAAACAAAAAAAGAAGAAGCTTAGCTTAGGTTAGTCTTCTTTTAATATTAATTCATTATTTGAAACATCGATTAAGATAGTAGAATTAGGTTTTAACTCTTCTTTAATGAGTTTATTAGCTAACATAGTTTCAAGATTATGAGTTACATATCTTTTAATTGGTCTTGCTCCATAAGCTTCGTCATAAGCTTCTGCGATTATAAAATCTTTAGCTTCTTTAGTAAGTTTTAAAGTAATATTAAGATTTTTTAAACGAATTTGAGTTTCATTAATTATTTTATCTAAAACATTATAAATAACATTTTTATTTAAAGAATTAAATATTACAATTTCGTCAATTCGATTAAGGAATTCTGGTTTAAAAGTATTTTTTAATGCTTCCATGACTTTTTCCTCATTATTCTCAAGAATATGTTCGCTTCCTAAGTTTGAGGTCATTATTATAATAGTATTTTTAAAATCAATTAATTTACCAGTAGAATCAGTAATTCGACCTTCATCTAATATTTGCAATAAAATGTTGAAAATATCAGGATGAGCTTTTTCGATTTCATCAAATAAAACTATACTATAAGGGTTACGTCTTACTTTTTCGGTTAATTCTCCCCCTTCATTATAACCAACATATCCAGGAGGGGCTCCAATTAAACGGGAAACATTAAAGGCTTCCATATATTCGGAACAGTCAATTCTAATGATATGATGTTCATCATCAAATAATTCATAAGCAAGAGCTTTGGCTAATTCCGTTTTCCCTACTCCAGTTGGCCCTAAGAAAATAAAGGAGCCAATAGGTCTATTAGGGTCTTTAATACCGGAACGGGCCCTTATAATAGCGTCACTTACTGAGGAAACGGCAGAATTTTGACCAATTACTCTTTTTTGTAAGTTATTTTTTAAGTTAAGAAGCTTTTCTTTTTCCCCACTTACAAGTTTTTCAATAGGAATATTAGTCCATTTAGCAATAACCGCGGCGATATCTTCTTCCGTGACTACATCACTTAACATTTTAGAATTACTTTTAGCTTTTAAGTTTTCTAATTCATTTTCTAATTTAGGAATTTCTCCATGACGAAGACGAGCGGCAGTTTCTAAGTCGTAATTATTTTCCGCCGTGGTAAGTTCAAATTTAGTACGTTCTAGTTCTTCTTTTTTCTTATTAATTTCATCATTTAAATTTTTTTCTTCAAGCCATTTAGAACGCATAATACTTTCTTCGTCTTTAAGCTCGGTTATTTCTTTATTTAATTCTTCTAAACGATTCTTAGATATTTCGTCTTTTTCTTTTTTAATAGCTTCTCTTTCAATTTCTAAGCTCATAATTTTACGAGTTAAAGTATCTAGGGAGGTAGGTACAGAGGCCATTTGCATTTTAATCGTGGCACAAGCTTCGTCAACTAAATCAATAGCTTTATCAGGTAAGAAACGGTCTGTAATATATCTATTGGATAAGGTAGCCGCGCTTATTAAAGCATTATCTTTGATATTAACACTATGGAAAAGCTCAAATTTTTCTTTTAAACCACGTAAAATAGTGATAGTATCTTCAACATTTGGCTCATTTACAATAATTTTTTGTAAACGTCTTTCTAAAGCTCCATCTTTTTCGATATACTCTCGATACTCATTTAAAGTGGTTGCCCCGATAAGTCTTATTTCACCTCGAGCAAGCATAGGTTTTAGCATATTACCGGCATCCATGGCCCCTTCGGCCCCGGCGCCCACAATCATATGAATTTCGTCAATAAAAAGAATAATGTTACCTTCAGAAGCACTAATTTCTTTTAAAACCTTTTTTAATCTTTCTTCAAATTCACCACGATATTTAGCTCCAGCGATTAAGGAAGCTAAATCAAGAGACCAAATACGTTTATCTTTTAAAGTACTGGGAACATCGCCTTGGATAATTCTCATGGCTAAACCCTCGACAATGGCAGTTTTACCTACCCCAGGTTCACCAATTAAAACCGGATTATTTTTAGTTTTACGTGATAAAATACGAATTATGCTTCTTATTTCTTCATCGCGCCCAATTACAGGGTCAATTTTATTTTTACGAGCTAATTCGGTAATGTCACGACCATATTTTTCTAAAACTTTTTCTTCTTCATTATTTGGTTCCATTATAATCACCCTTTTTCTAAATATGATTATAAAGCAAAAATTAGCACTTGTCAATAGTAAGTGCTAATTATAATTTTAAAAGAAATTTTATTATTTAATAATAGATTCTAAGGCTAGTTTAAGCATATCATTTAACTTGGTTTCCCGATCTATTGGGCTTAAAACAACATTAGAATATTTAGAATCTACCACGGTCATTAAAGTAGTCGCCGGAACATTTAAAGAGTTGGCAACATGTATGAGGCCAAAAGCTTCCATCTCTTCCGATAATATTTCATATTCTTTAGGAATACGACCTAAAACACGTTCAAAATCAATATAAGGACCAAAAACATCCATAGTTGTAGTGGTACCATACAAAACTTTAAGATTTAATTCATCCGCGGTTTTTAAAATCGTTTTATTTAAAGCAGAATTAGCTTCCACCACATTCCCAACATAATTATTATAGGTATAAGCAAAATTAGATTCAGAATATATATCTTTAGTTAAAATTAAAGTTCCTATCTCAGCTTTAGGATTTACTGCCCCACAGGTGCCAATTCGAATTATTTTTTGAACATGAAAATAGTGGATAAGTTCAAAAACATATATACTAGCACTAGGCATTCCCATGCCATGAGCCATGACAGTTACAGGAACATTTTTATAAGTACCGGTATAGGCATACATACCACGAATTTCATTTTCTAAGGTGGCATTTTCTAAAAAATTTTCAGCAATATATTTAGCTCGCATAGGGTCACCAGGCATTATAACTAAGGGAGCAATATTTGCATCTTTATTAATATGAATAGGATTTTCGCCAATAAACATCTTTTCAACCTCTCTTCAATTATATATTATCATATATTTTTAGTTTTGGAAATACTACTTTGTTAGTTCCTCTTCAATACGAATTAAACGATTATATTTAGCAATACGTTCACCTCGGGACATTGAACCTGTTTTAATAAAAGGAATAGATAAACCAATAGCAAAGTCAGAAATAAATGTATCTTCCGTTTCCCCACTACGGTGGGAAATAATTAATTTATAGTTATGACGACGAGCATAAATGATAGTTTTAAGCATTTCCGTGACTGTACCTATTTGATTAGCTTTTAAAAGAATAGCATTACCAGCATTATATCTTATGCCCTTTTCTAAATATTTTATATTTGTAACAAAATAATCGTCTCCCACGACCATGACTTTTTCGCCAATTAATTTAGTTAAAACAGCTAAAGATTCAAAATCATTTTCTTCAAAGGGGTCTTCTATACTAATAATAGGATATTTATTTACTAAAGTTATATAATATTTAATTAATTCATCACTAGTTAAATTATTATTATCTAAATGATATTTTTTAGTTTCTTGATTATAAAGTTGAGAAGCGGCAATATCTAAAGCAATAAATACATCTTTTCCAGGAGTATAACCAGCTTTAGTTATAGCTTCCATAATTAAGTCTAAAGCTAAATTATTATATTCTAAATTAGGGGCAAATCCTCCTTCATCACCTACTCCAGTATTTAAATTTTGACTTTTTAAAATATTTTTTAATTCATGAAAAATTTCACTTGCCACCCTTACTCTTTCTTTAATAGTTTTTACCACGGGTACTAACATAAATTCTTGAATATCTAAATTATTATCGGCATGAGCTCCACCATTTATTATATTAACCATAGGAATAGGAAGAGCAACTTTGCCACTTGATAAATAAGAATAAAGTTCTTTATTTTCTAATTTAGCCGCGGCTTTAAGGGAAGCAAGAGATACAGCTAGTAAAGCATTGGCTCCCAATCTACTTTTATCCTCGGTTCCGTCTAATGCTAATAAAGTTTTATCTATACTTACTTGTTCTAATTCTTGGCCAACTAAAGCATTTTTAATGATAGTATTAACATTATTTACCGCTTTTAAAACCCCTTTTCCATGATATCTAGTTTCATTATCCCGTAATTCTAAAGCTTCTTTAGCTCCCGTTGAGGCACCTGAGGGAACACTTGCTTGAGTATGAATACCATTATCTAGAAAAAGTTCCACCTCGACGGTAGGCTCCCCACGACTATCTAAAATTTCGCGACCAATTAAATTAACAATTTTTGCCATTAATACATCAACTGCTTTCTATATAAAGTATACCAAAAAAATAGATTTTTAAGCAATATTTTTGATTTTAAAGGCATTATTTGACAAAAATTTGGAAGTTCCTAAATTATGCATAGACTTAATAAAAAGATTTTGTTACAATTTAAGTATGGTGAAGCTCATGGAGTATATAAATTATATAGATATTAAAATTGATAATTTACAAGATAATATTGATTATTTTAGAAATCATTATAATTATAAATATTATATTTTAGATGTAAGTAATAATGCTTTTTATCATGGAATGTATATAATTAATCAAATTAAAAATATTGATTATTTATATGTCAATAATTTTAAAGATTTATTACTAGTAAGAAAATATAATAAAAAAATACCCACTATATATAGTGGAAATATTGATGAAAATAATATTTATGATTTAATTATGAATAACGCTATTTTAGTAATTAGAAATTATGATTTTAAAGATTATGAAGAAATTAAAGATGATGTAGAAATAATTATAAGTATTGATATTAAAGGTTATAATGGGTTTAAAAATAAAGAAGAAATTAGAGATTTGGGGAATTTAATAAAGAATAACAAACATATCAAAGTTTTAGGTTTAATAGCGAATATTGAAGAGGAAGATTATACTTATTTTAAAGAAATTACCTTACCATTAAGAGATTTAAATCTTTTTATTCTGAATAATGAGCTGGATAAAAATAAAATTAAAGGTTCTAATGCTATAAAACTCGATAATTCAATATATGGAATTAATAAAGAAAAAAAAGAATTATTTAAAAAGGAAATTAAACCTTTTAAGCAAGCTTTTACTTTATATTCCAAAATAACTATGATTACTAAGGAAAGACAAAAGAAAAAAGAAATAATATTAGGAGTAATACCTTTAGGATTATTAAAGGGAATGCCGGAAAATATTAAAAAAGTACGAATTAACAATAAATTTTATGAAATTTATAAAATATTAGAGGAATATTCTTTAATTATTATTGATGATGATGTTAAATTAAAAGAAATAGTAGAAATAACTGGTAAAAATAATCCTTTAGAAAATTATATTCAAGGAAATATTTATGCTTATTTAAGTATGTTAGAAGAAATTGGAGTAATTATTTATAATGGAGAAAGGAAATTAGTATATTAATTTCTTTTTTATTGCCACCTTTTCGCCACCTTAGAGTTTTATAAAAAAATTGGTAACAAGAAAAAAAAGTTTATGTTTCCCCATAAACTCTAGATTTCTAAATGGTGGCTCGCGAGAGATTCGAACTCTCGACCCTTTGATTAAAAGTCAAATGCT
>CANQYU010000003.1 GCA_947628145.1 uncultured Bacilli bacterium
AAATCTTTTTGGCGTGGGTTTCTTTCCATTTATGACAAACTATTAAAAAGTAGTTGACTTATTATAGTTAGCCTCCACATCTCCAAATTACTATTGGTTTCATTAACTATTATACCACAAGAAAAGCAAATCTCATATAGAGTTTGCTCATATAAATTGACTCATAATTTGTAAAATTATTTAATTATAGAATTCTTTATATAACATATTTCCTTTATCAATTATCTCTTTGATTTTGGATTCTTCTATGTGTAATTCTTCACTTAATTTTTTCATATTATTAAAATCTTCATTTTTGAAATCAGAAGTAGTTCCTATTATTTCTTTATTATTTTTAGAATAAGTTGCGCCACTAAATTTGTTTTCATCACTCCAAGTTATTTCTGTATAATTGTTTTCATCTTCTATATCACAATATAAATTAGTATTATGAAAATGTAATAAAAAATCAAAAAAACTAGGCATTTGCTGATTTGGAACTCCAAAAGTTATATATTCATTATATTTCATAAAATAATAACCATCTCTATTTTTATAAAAATTGTTTTCTTTTAATGTTTCTCATTTTGTTTGTTCAAAAATTTTATATAAATATTCTCTTTTTATTCTCTAGACTTGTGGTATAATATCTATGCAGTGGTGATTGGAATTTATTCCTACTTTAACGAGTCGTTAAGGGACTAAATTAATGAAGCTCATTTAATTGTAATTATCCGAGGGACTATCCTACACGTTGTGTAGACGCTCCGTTACACTTCGCTTAAAGTCCATCTCCAAATTATAATATTTTTAGCACTGCAATTTAATGGGAGGTAGTAAGATGTGGAAATACATTGGGACAAAAGAATGTAACGAATTTTTGCTATCTCTCCATTTATTTAATTGTCAAAATACCAAAAAATATTTAAAAGTATTATATTCAATTAGCAACAATATTGAAAAAAATTATAATATATATAAAATTAAAAAAAGAAATGGTAAATATCGAACTATATATGAACCCAATTCTCTTTTAAAGCATATTCAAAGCCAAATTTTAATTAATATACTTAATAATAAGTCTATATCAAAATATGCTAAAGCTTATCATAAGGGTATATCCTTAAAAGATAATGCTCTTCCCCATATAAATAAAGAAATGATTTTAAAATTAGATATTGTCAATTTTTTTGAAAATATA
Source organism: uncultured Bacilli bacterium (assembly GCA_947628145.1). Classification (GTDB taxonomy): domain Bacteria; phylum Bacillota_I; class Bacilli_A; order RF39; family UBA660; genus Caccenecus. The sequence goes on from CANQYU010000003.1 coordinate 1,181, forward strand.
ACCTTTTTAGATATATATAATTCTTGTTTTTCCATAGAATATTTTCCCAAATCAGTAGGAATGTTATTAACTTATTTATGTACATATGATGGGCATTTAACCCAAGGCTCTCCAACATCTGCCTATATTTCTAATCTAGTAATGAAAGATTTTGATAACATATTAGGCGAATGGTGTAAAGAAAATAATATATCATATACAAGATATTCTGATGATATGACTTTTTCGGGTAATTTTAATCCAAGTGAAATAATAATTAAAGTTAGAAAGATGCTATATAAATTGGGACTAGAACTAAACGAAAGCAAAATCCATATTGTTCCTAAATCCGCCAGTCAAGTAGTCACGGGAATTATTGTGAATGAGAAAGCCCAAGTTAGTATAAAATATCGTAAAGCCCTAAGGCAAGAAATGTATTATATAAAAAAGTTTGGCTTGACATCCCATTTGCAAAAGAAAAATATCAATATTGACAAAGCTAAATACTTAAATAAACTTTATGGAAAAATAATATATGTCTTACAAATAAATGCAAATGCTCAAGAATTTATTAAATATAAAGAAATTTTAGAAAATTTACTAACTTTAAGTGATATTTAAAGGTAATTTAAGCATAACGAATTTTTATAATATAATAGAAATGAAAAATAATTATGGAGGCCTAAAAAATGACTATTGAAGAAGAAATATTTACCAAAGCAAAAGCTGATTTTTCTAAAATATCTAAATATGGATTTAAAAAAAATCAAACTTTATATAAATATTCTGAGAATATTATGGATAATAAATTTAGAGTTGATATTGAAATAAATCAAGATGGGGTAGTTAAAGGCAAAGTTTTTGACTTATCTTTTGATGAAGAATATTTTAACTTTCGAATGGAAGAAAATATAGGTTCCTTTGCCAGTCAAGTTAAAGAAGAATTTAAAAATTTATTAATCGATATTAGAAATGAATGTTTTATAAAAGAATATTTCCTATATGCGCAATCAAATAGAATTGCCTCTTTAATCAAAGAAAAATATAAATCTCATCCCGAATTTGAATGGGAAAAATTTCCAGGCTTTGCTACTTTTCGAAATAAAGATAATAAAAAATGGTATGGTTTAATAATGAATATTAATCAAAATAAATTAATTCCCAACACTAATGGTGAAATAGAAATAATCAATCTAAAACTAGAACCAACCGAAATAGAAAATTTATTAAAATTAGATGGATTTTATCCGGCTTATCATATGAATAAGAAAAATTGGATTTCAGTTATTCTGAATGATACTGTATCCGATGAAAAAATAATGAATTTAATCGCCAAAAGTTATTCCTATACAGTTACAAATAAAAATAATGTTAAAAATGAGTGGCTCATCCCCGCGAATCCCAAATATTTTGATATTGAAAAAGCTCTAAAAGAAAATAATATAATCACCTGGAAACAAAGTACTAATATTAAAGTAGACGACCTAGTTTATCTCTATGTTGCAGAACCCTATTCCTCAATTATGTATAAATTTAAAGTAATTGATGTTAATATACCCTATGAATATCAAGATGAAAATTTAAATATTGAAAAAGTTATGAAAATAGCTCTAATAACTAGATATGAAAAAGGAAAATTATCATTTAATAAATTAAAAGAATTTGGAATAAATGCTGTTAGAGGCCCAAGATATATGCCTGTAGCTTTAAGTGAATATATAAAAAAATTAAAATAGCTATTTACTATTAAAATTTAATTTTTTTAGCTAATTTCCAAAGAGTATTAACAAATTTAAAAGAACTTGCTAAATCAAGGAGAGCATATGAAAGAACTTATTTTTATTCGCAAAACTATTGCGACCATTATGGCTTTAACTATTTTAATATGGGCTTTTTTCCAAAATAATATATATGGAAAAATAATTATAATTCCCTTTATTCTTTGCTCTCTTCTTCTTCTTTTAGAAAATATTTTTTTATTTCTAAATAATTTCAAAATTGCTCATATCTTTAATTATATTTTTAAAATAATTTTTTTTATTTCGGCATTAAGTTTTTTGACATATGCTACCTATTATAGTATCACTCATAAAAAATATTCTCTTATTATTATAGTTATAATATTTTTAATTCTGCTAATTAAATTAATAAAAAAACTTAAATGTTAAAACTCTTTGTCAAAATTCCTAAAAGCTTTTGTAGATTTGTTATCCGAACTATTTTATAATTATAAACAAGGAGGAGAATTTATGTTAGGGAAGAACATTTTAAAATTACGTAAACAAGCTGGACTTTCTCAAGAAGAATTAGGCGAAAAAATCAATGTAACTAGGCAAACTATATCAAACTGGGAGTTAAACGAAACTGCGCCTAATCCTGAACAGTTAAAATTACTATCTAAAGTTTTAGATGTTAGTATTGATGATTTATTAAATAATGAACGAAAAGAGGTTTTAGCTAATAAAATTAGTAATACTGAAAAATTAGCAGGCATAATTATTAAAATATTAAAAATCTTTGGTATAATATTTATTATTTATTTTATTTTCATAATTATTGGCCTTATTTCTTTAATCTTGTTTAGAACTAAAAATAATCAAGAAGAAAGTATTTCATTTAGTTGTTCATTAAATGCGGAAGAATATAAAATATCTATTGGCTCAGCTAATTATTTTTCCTGTCCTACATGTTCTAATGAGCTTCAAGTTAAACTGAAAGAATTAACTAATTATCAAAATATTAGTGCCTCTAAAAACAATATCGAAAATTATTTTACTAGTCTTAATGGTTATTGTGAATAAAAAGTAAACTTAATACTAATATTATATCTAAATTTAAATATTTATTGTATAATAAAAGTAATTATGGAGGTTTAAATGACAAATGACGAAACACTAAGACCTAAAAGAAGCAAATTAACTATTATTTTAATTGTAATATTAGGTACTATTTTTTATATTTTACCATCATTTTTAATCTTTGGTAGTTTTATCTATGAATTATGTAATCATACTCAGTTTGTTACAGAAAATAATAATATAATCATTAATGATGGCAAACTAACTATAAAAAATCTTGAAGCTAATTATAATCCTGAAAGACAAGAATATATTATTACGGGTTCTATTGATGAATCTCCTAAAAATTACGATTTATATTTAGAATTTGAATTATATAATGAAAATGATTATATCATAGGTACCACATCTATTTCGCTCTCTTTAGCCCAAGATTCCAGTTATAAAGTTAAAGCCATTTATAATGAAAATGACGCGAATGAGATTGTAAAATATAAATTAAAAAATGTTGAATTATATTAAAGAAGCCAAACTAAAAATAAGTTTTGCTTTTTTAATTTTCCATTTCTATAATTTTTTCTAATTCTTGCCCAATTTTTTTAACTACTCCCACGACTAAAGCATTACCCATCATAAAATTCCTTTTTTTATCACTCATGCCGGTATTTGTCCAATTATCCGGAAATTCATTAATTCTTTCACATTCTAAAGGAGTTAATAATCTTATTTTTTTAGTTATGAAATCTTCAACAATATGGGTACTGCGACTAATTCCACCTTCGCTAGTTAGCATTGTGCGAGCTGGAGCTTCTAAATTATCTGGGTAGGGCATAGAGCCTTCCGAATAAAAATATTTTTCGCCATTAGGTTTAATTCGGGGAATACTTTTGCTTCCCTTTAATATTTTAAATTTTTGCAATTTTTCTTCACTTAAAAAATATTTACTAGCAACCTCTTTATTTTCTATAATATCTTTTAAAGGCTTAATTTTTTCATTTATAGGTGTAACTTTAGCAGTATATATTTTTCCATTAAGCATAATTCCGGCATTATAAAATTGTGTTGTAAAATTATTACTAACCTCTAATAAATCTTTATAATTATCTTTAGTTATACTTGCTTTATTATCATTAAGAACATCTTTTATAATAGGAAATTGTTTAACAAATAACCCATTTTTTAAAACAATATTTTCTAATTTCTTATTTTTCATTTTTTTATAATAATTAGTACTTTTATGATAAGCAAATATATAAGTTCGTCTTCTTTTTTGAGGATGACCATACTCCGCGGCATTAATAACACGCCATTCCACCGCATAACCATTATCTAAAAAGCTTCTTAAAATAATTCCAAAATCTCTTCCTCTTTGTTTAGCCGGCGAAATAAGTATTCTATCAACATTTTCTAAAAGAACAAAAGGCGGTTTCTTAACTTTTAAAACCTCATTAATTGCCCACCATAAAACTCCTTTTTTCCCCTCAATTCCCTTACTACTAGCTAAGGTTTTAGCGACGGAATAATCTTGACAAGGAAACCCTCCGACCAATAAAGTATGGGTAGGTATTTCTTCTTTATTAACTTTAAAAATATCTATATTACTAACATTATCTTTTCCAAATCTTTTGATATAGCAGTCATAAGCTTCTTGGGTTTTAGTCGCGGGTTCCCATTGATTAGCCCATAAAAAATGCCAATTTCCCTTTTCTATTACTTTATTATTATTTATAACTACATTATTAAGGCCACATCGAAATCCTCCAACTCCGGCGAATAATTCCACTACTGTTTTTTCCATATTGTCCTCCTGTTGTGCTATAAATATTATAAAATAAAACTAACAAAAGCTCTATATTTTTTAAGCAATTTCCCTAATTAAATTTTACTTTTATTATATTTAATGCTAAAATAACTATATAGAAATTTGGAGGTATTATGTTACAAACATCAATTATTAAACGTCTTTCACCCGAAATGAAAAATAAAAGAATTTTAAGAATAAAAGAAGCTTTATCATTTCCTATGGGAGATAAAACTCACAAAAAGCGTACTTATATAAGTAAAGAAAAAGATTTAATTGCTTATTTTGAAAAACCCGGAAAAGAATATTCACGGAATAATAATCCTAATATTAATGATATGACCCCTGTCGTGGAGGGACTTAATATTGCTTCTTTTAGTGAAATATGGAAAGAATTATTAGAACTTTCGATTATTCTAAATCCAGATACATATAAAAAATTATTTACTATTATTTATAGATTAGCTTATTTATTAGATTGCAAAGAAATTAATGGTCAAGTTAGATTTCAACCAGCGGGGGAAATATTAGAAGAAATAAATAATATTCAACAAGAAATTAATAGTAAAGGAAAAAAACTCAATATTTTAAAATTTTTAACTCTTTTAGATTTAATTGGCTGGAATGAAGATGTCAAATATCAAGCTAATTTATCTTTTAAACCAGTTAGAAAAGGGCGTATTAATAATATTTTAAGTATGATTTCTATTCCTTTAATATTTAAAAATTTTATTACCGAAGTTATTACTAATGCTCATAATTTAGAAAATATTGATTTTACTACTTTAATTGATATGGCTCAACAATTTGCGAGAACTAGAGGTATTGCCCCTATATCTAATAAAGACTTAGTTGACCATTTATCTCCTTTCTTAATTGAATAGTTTAATTTTCCTAAAATTCTTTTAAAATGCAACCAAATTTATCTAAAAAACAACCTAAAATTGGTCGAATGCAACCAGTAGAAATTATAAAATACTCTTGAAAGGAGAAAAAATATGAATAACAATTTTGCTGAAAATTTAAAAAAGCTTCGCAAAGAAAACAATCTCTCTCAAGAACAATTGGCTGAAGAATTAGGTGTATCTAGACAAGCTATATCTAAATGGGAATCTTCTCTTGCTTATCCTGAAATGGATAAAATAATTGCTTTATGTGATAAATTTAATTTAAATATTGATGATTTACTCCATAAAGATATTAAAGAAATAAAAGGGGAGGAAGAGGTAAAAAATAATATTAATAAAGGCATAGATGATTTTTTAAAATTTATAACTAATACTTTAAATCTATTTTGTAAAATGAATTTTAAAAGTAAAATAAAATGTTTATTTGAACAAATAATAATAATTAGTTTTTTAGTAATTATATCGGCTATTTTATTTGTTTTTAGTAAATATATTATATTAGGTATTTTTGCTTTTTTACCCACTAAAATAAATCATATTGTTTGTTCTTTAATTAATAATATTATTCTTTTATTTTTATTTATTGCTAGTTTAATTATCTTTATCCATATCTTTAAAACTAGATATTTAGATTATTATACTAAACTAGAGATTTCTAAAAAAAGTAATGTCGAAGAACCTGTTAATTTAAACCAAGAGAATATAATTTTAAAAGAAAAAGAAGCTAAAATAATATTTCGTAATCCTGAAAATGAATATCGTTTTATTAATGGCTTATTTAAAATGATTTTAGGTATTATAAAATTCTTTGCTATCTTTGTTGTTCTTGGTTTAAGTTTTACTTTAATTTGTTTCTTTTTTAGCTTTGTAATTTCTTTTTTAATATTTAAAACAGGCCTCTTTTTTATCGGTCTATTACTAGCTATTTTATCTTGTGCAACCATTAATATTATTCTTTTATTATTAGTAATTAATTTTATATTTTCCCGCAAAAACTCTAAAAAAATTATGGTCATAAGCTTTATTGCTTCCATAGCTACCTTTGGCATAAGTTTAGGTTTAATATTTATCGGTTCCCTTAACTTTAGTATAGTTACGCCTGATTTAAAAACTGCTTCTTTAGAACTTACTATGACTGATAATTTATTTATTGATAATAATAACATTGAATATATTCCTCAAAATATAGATAATATTATTATTGAATCTCAAGTTCCTAATTTATGTAACTTAAAAGCCGAAAATATTTATTCTAATGACTTAATTTTATATAGTGAATGTAAAGAACCTTTAAAAGTTATTAAAGAAGCAATTACTAACTTAAATCACTATAAAATATTAGATTTAAATAATGATTTACAAAATATAAAAGTTTATGCATCTTCTGAAAATATTAATAAATTAAAACAAAATATTATAAAATATTATGAATATGAAAATAGTTATAATGCTGAAATAACCGCGTATGAAAATGCTATTAATAATTATGTTAATCAAATAACTAATTATGAAGAAAAAATAGCCGAATTAGAAAATGAGCTTGCTAATTATAAAAATAATCAATTTGAATAAAATTTAAAAAAAATTAAAAAAACATTTGCAAAAAAATTTTAAAAATAGTATAATTTATTAGTCTGCTCCAGCAATTATGCGTAAAAACAAGACTTGTTTTACGCATATTTTTTTGCTCAAATGCAGGTTTTATAAATGGAGGAAAAAATATGGAAAATCAAGAAAATAACAAATTTTTAGGACAAGAGAAAATATCTAAATTACTTTTTAAATTCTCGATACCTTGTATTTTATCGTTACTTATTAGCTCCCTATATAACATAGTGGACCAAATATTTATCGGACATAGTACGTTAGGTTATTTAGGAAATGCCGCGACCGGAGTGGTTTATCCCATTACTATCATTGCGGTTGCTTTTGCTTGGTGTTTTGGGGATGGAGCCGCGGCTTATTTATCTTTATGCCAAGGACGTGGTACATCTAAAAATGCCCATAAATCTATTGGCAATAGTATATTAGTAACATTTGTTACTAGTATTATCTTCCTTATTTTAGGCTTTATTTTTAAAGAGCAATTATTATATCTTTTTGGGGCTAGTAATAAAAGTATTGCTCTTGCTCGCGATTATTATACTATTATTCTCGCCGCTATTCCTATTTATATGCTTGGTAATAGTATGAATGCCGTAATTAGGGCTGATGGTGCTCCTAAGTTTTCCATGGCTACCACTGCGACTGGTGCTATTATTAATATCATTTTAGACCCTATCTTTATTTTTGGTTTTAATTGTGGAATTAAAGGTGCCGCATACGCTACAATCATTGGTCAAATTGCCACCTTAATTCTTTCCATTATTTATTATCTTAAACCTAAAACTTTTAAATTAAGTTTAGATAGCTTTAAAATGGATTTTAATATTTTTAAAAATGTTCTTAAATTAGGAGTATCTACTTTTATTACGCAAATGAGTATAGTTATTATTTCTTTAGTTTGTAATATCATGCTTGCTAAATATGGGGCTAAAAGTAAATATGGGGCTGATATTCCTATTGCTGTTATTGGTATTACCATGAAAGTATTTTCTATTGTTATTAATATTATTGTTGGAATTATTTTAGGCGCCCAACCTATATTAGGCTATAATTATGGTGCCAAAAATATGGCCCGGGTAAAAGAAACCTTTAAAAAAGTTTGCATTATATCAACTATTGTTGGTTTAATATCTACTGTTATTTTTGAACTTAGTCCGCGTTTAATTATTAGTATTTTCGGTTCTAATGAAGCTTTATATTTAGAATTTGCCGAATTAACTTTCCGTTTATTTTTAATGCTAGTTACTTTAACTTGTTTAATAAAAATGAGTTCAATTTTTTTCCAAGCCGTGGGTGAACCTCTTAAATCAATTATTGTTTCTTTAGCTCGGGACATTATATTTTTTGTTCCCTTAGTTATAATTCTTCCCCGATATATGGGGATTAAAGGGGCTTTAATTGCCGCGCCCATTGCTGACTTATTAGGTATAGCTATTACTGTTATTTTAGTCATTAAATTCTTTAAAAATTTAAACTATGTATCTGAAGAAACCCCATCTCCAGCTTATTTACAAAAGTCTCATCCGGGTGTAATTATTACCATTGCTCGAACTCATGGCTCTCAAGGTAAAGCTATTGGGGAACTTGTTGCTAAAAAGTTAAATATTCCTTATTATTATAAAGAAATGACTGCTTTAGCCGCGGAAGAAAGTGGCCTCGCCGAAGAATTTATTTCTAATATTGAAGAAACTAAAAAAACTTTATATGATTTATATCTTACGACATCCCCCACTAAGTATGCTATTAAAGCTCAAGAAAAAGTTATTAAATTAATTGCCAAACAAGGTTCTTGTGTTATTGTTGGTCGGGCCGCCGATTATGTTTTAAAAAATAATCCTAACTTAGTTAAAGTATTTATTTATGCTCCTTTGGAATATCGTATTAAAAATGTTATGAATATGTATCATACTTCTCATAACCAAGCTGCAAAAGATATTATTAAATCTGATAAAAATCGTGCTAGTTATTATCAAGTTATATCAGGTCAAACTTGGGGTGAAATAAAAAATTATGATTTATGTATCTCTTCAAGTATTGGAAAAGAAGAAACTGCGACGATAATTTGTGAATATATTAAAAATATGACTAAGAAATAATAATTCATGATATAATAATAATGAATGGAGAAATCATATGAAAAAAAATATTAAAATAACTGAAGCTATATTTCCAATGCCGGTCTTATTAATTGCTACTTATAATTCGGATGGAACAGTTAATGTTATGAATGCTGCCTGGGGAACTATGCTCGAAAGAAATCAAGTATTATTAAATTTAAGTGAAACTCATAAAACGGTTGAAAACATTAAAGAAAGGAAAGCTTTTACTATTAGTATAGCTGATGCTAAACATGTAAAAGAAGCTGATTACTTTGGTGTTGTCTCAGGCCATAATACTCCCGATAAATTTGCGAAAAGTGGACTTACGGCGACGGCTTCTTCTTATGTTGATGCACCAATTATTAATGAACTGCCTATATGTCTTGAATGTGAATACCTTGCTAGTCAAACTGGAGAATACGGCTATGGTGTAATAGGTAAAGTTGTTAATACTCAAGTTGAAGAAAGTATTATGACTAATGCTAATGTAGATATATCTAAATTAGAAGCTCTAGCTTTTGACCCTTATACTCATGGTTATTATAAAGTTACCGAAAGAGTAGGTACTGCTTTTAAAGATGGCTTCGACCTAAAATAGACTTAAAATTTAAGTCTTTTTTTTAAGCTAAAAATCGTATTTAAATTATAATTTAACTTAAATTTTTTTATTTACTTTTAAACCTATCTAAGTTATAATAATATTTCCAAAAAGGGAGGCTTTAAAATGCTTAATGAATATCCAACTTTAGATTATGAACCATTATTTTCCGCGTATGATTTTATGTGTTTATTTTGTGCGATTTATGCTAATGAAAAAATTTATTTTTTTAATTATGAAGATTTAATTAATTATATTAAAACTTGTAAAATAAATAATTTATTTCCTAATTTATTAAATAATATTAATGAAGAAAACCTTTCTTCCTCTATTGAAGAAGCCATTCAAAAATTACGCATTGCTCGTCTTTTATATACCATCGCCCCGGAAAAAAATCATATAATTTATCTTTTTCCTAATACTACGAGCTTTAATCTTATATCTAAAAGAGAAGCTTATTTAAATGAAATGTTAAAATTTATCAGTATGTATCATTGTTATTTATCAACTAAAGAAGAACAAACTAGAATTTAAGCAACTAATTTTGCTTTTTTTCTTTTAAAATTATTTTCTAATTTTTCTTAAAGTGTTATACTTATATAAGATTAGGAGAATAATTATGGAAAAAAAGAAAAAAGAAATTGTTAAAATGTTATTAAAAGAAGATTTAGAAGAAAAAGACGAAGAAGAAATAATGGATTTATTAATTAATCGGCCTATTGCTTTAGATGTTGATAAAGAAATAGATTCTAAAATGACTTTTGGAGATAAAGTTGCTGATAAACTTTCCGCTATCGCTGGTTCTTGGACTTTTATTATCGGATTTAGTTTATTTCTTTTATTTTGGCTCGTTTTAAATGGGGTAGTTCTTATTAAAGCTCCCGACCCATATCCTTTTATTTTATTAAATCTTTTATTATCTTGCTTAGCCGCCTTACAAGCTCCCATTATAATGATGAGTCAAAATCGTCAATCTAAAAAAGATACTATTCGTAATAAAAATGATTATCAAACTGATTTAAAAAGTGAATTAATACTAGAACAATTATATGACCAATTAGAAAAAGTTTTAAAAAATCAAAAAGAAATCTTAACGTATATAAAAACTAAAAAAGATAAATAATATTTATTAACCTAAAGTAAACATCAAGTTTACTTTTTTTAAAATAAATTAAAAAAATTTCTATTTTGTAACTTAGTAGTAACTTACCTATAGTATAATTTATTAAGAAATGGAGTGATTTTAATGGAAATATTAAGAGTTGAAAACTTAACAAAAGTATATGGTAAAAACTCAAATAAAGTAGTTGCTTTAGATAATGTATCTTTTAGTGTGGAAAAAGGCGAATTTGTGGCTATTGTAGGCGCCAGCGGGAGTGGTAAGTCCACCCTTTTACATTTAATTGGAGGGGTAGATAGACCCACCTCTGGTAAAGTTTATATTGATGGTCAAGAAATTTTTACTTTTGATGATGATAAATTAGCTATATTTAGACGAAGACAAATTGGTTTAATTTATCAATTTTATAATTTAATTCCTATTTTAAATGTGGAAGAAAATATAACTTTACCTTTAGCTTTAGATAATCGAGAAATAAATAAAGATTCCTTAAATAATATGTTAAAATTATTAGGTTTAGAAAATCGTCGCACCCATCTTCCTAATGAATTATCCGGAGGACAACAACAAAGAACTAGTATAGGAAGAGCTCTAATAACTAATCCAGCTTTAATTTTAGCTGACGAGCCTACTGGTAATTTAGATACTAAAGCTAGTGAAGAAATAGTTAATCTTTTAAAGAAATCCAATAAAGAATTAAAAGAAACGATAATTATGATAACTCATAACTTAGAAATTGCTAAATACGCGGACCGCATTATCAAAATCGAAGATGGCCGAATTGTTTAAAGAGGTAAAATATGAACTTACTTAATAAATTAACTATTAAAAATCTTAAATTAAATAAAAAAAGAACTATTGTAACTATAATTGGAATAATGCTTTCGGTCGCTTTAATTACCGCGGTTACATCTATTTATTCCAGTGGAATAAAGTCTTTAATTAATTTTGAAACTTTCGAAAAAGGAAATTTTCATGCCGCTTTTTATGATGTTCCTACGCCAGATTTAAATATTTTTAAAAATAATCGCGAAATTGCCGAAATAAATATAACTCAAAATATTGGCTATGCTAAAATCAATTCTCAAAATGAAGATAAACCTTATGCTTATATAAAAGCTTTTACTAAGAATGCCTTACATAATTTATCGCTCAAACTAGTCGAGGGAAGATTACCTGAGAATCCTAACGAAATAGTTATTCCGACTCATTTAAAAACTAATGGTCGCTTAACTCTTAATGTTGGTGATAGTATTACCCTTAATATAGGGAAAAGAATGAGTTTAGTAAATCATGTTGAGTTAGACCAATCAAATCCTTTTCAATCTAATGATTATTTAGAAGAAGAATTAGAGCAAAATACTATATCAGAAGAAAATATAGAAAAAGCCGAAGATATAGTAAATCCAACTCCTAAAACCTATAAAATTGTTGGAATTATTGAACGTCCCGCGACTAATATTGAAATATATTCCGCCCCAGGTTATACTTTTATAACTTATTTAAATGAAAATGATTTATCAAATAAAATAGATATTTATGCCCGGTATACTAAAAATGGCACTAAAAATGCTTATGAAATTACCGCGGGTATTTTAGGAGTAAATGAAACTTTCTTTAAAAAAAATTATAAAGGCACGGGCACTTTAGAAGAAATAAAAAAATATCTTAATGAAGAAAAGCCCAAGCAAAAATATGAATATGCTCTTAATAGTTATTTAATTGATTTAGAAACAAACCCTTTAAGCATGGACACTACGGGCGAACTAGCTATTGTCGTTTTAATAGTCATGGGTATAATTGTTTTTACCTCTGTATTTTGTATTAAAAATAGTTTTGATATCTCAATCACGGAAAAAATCAAACAATATGGTATGTTAAAAAGTATTGGTGCCACTAAAAAGCAAATCAAGAAAAATGTTTTTTATGAAGCCACAATTTTAGGTCTCATTGGCATACCTTTAGGCCTTATTTCTGGTTTATTTGCTTCTTATATTTTAATTATTGTTAGTAATTATTTTTTAAGAGATAGTCTTGCTATTGGGGTAAGTTTAGAATTTACTTTCTCAATTACGGCCATTATTATTGCTATTTTGCTTGGCATTGTAACTATTTATTTATCGGCTTTAAAAAGTGCTAAACGAACATCTAAAATATCTCCTATAACATCAATTAGAAATAGTGCGAATATTAAAATAAATCCTAAAAAAATTAAGTCTCCTAAATTTATCAAAAAAATATTTGGCATGGGTGGCGAAATATCTTATAAAAATTTAAAAAGAAATAAGAAAAAATATCGCACAACGGTCATTTCCATAGTTGTATCGGTCTTTGTCTTTATTGCTTTATCTAGTTTTATGAATATGGCTTTTGAAGCAGTTAATAATGAATTAAAAATTGCTGAATATAATGTATCTTTATATTCTCATAATCTTACTAAAGAAAGTTATAATAAATATCTTGCTTCCACTAAATTAAATAATATCGAAAATTATACTGTCTTAAGAGAAATCGGTTTTAATTATCAAAATAGGGAACTAAACCCCGAATATATTGATTTTCTCCATTTAAAAATAAATGACAATGCTTCGGAATATATTAATATTTATGCTTTAGGAGAAACCCAATATCAAAAATATCTTAAAACTTTAAATTTAAAATATGAAGAATTTAAAGATAAAGGAATTTTAATGGATTATATGAAAGTTGGTTATCAAAAATCTGATAATACTCAAAATAAAAAATCTAAAATGGTTTATAAAACTTTAAGATATACTAATTTTAAACCTGGCACTATTTTAACAGGCACTTTAGAAAATGGTCAAAATAAACAAATTGAAATCGGTTTTATTACCAATGAAAAACCCTTTGGTTTAAAAAATTATCAAAATACCTACCTAGTTGTAAGTGAAGAATTATTTAATCAAATATTTAATAATAATTATCAAGACTTAACTATATTTTATAAATCTAATAATGCAAATGTTTTACAAGATGACCTTGACGAATTATTAAAAGGGGAAAATTATAGTATCAATAACATAGAAGAAAATGCTCAAGTTATGAATAATTTATATACTTTAATAGGAATATTCTTATATGGTTTTATAATTGTTATTTCTTTAATTGGTATTACTAATATCTTTAATACTATTACTACTAATATGGAATTAAGACGTCAAGAATTTGCCATGTTAAAATCTATTGGTATGACCTCTAAAGAATTTAGTCACATGATTAAATTAGAAACTTTCTTTATGGGTATTAAATCTCTGATTTTTGGAATACCAATTGGCTTATTCTTATCCTATTTAATTTATCACTTTTTAGCCGAACCATCGGGAATCCCTTATAAATTCCCAATTATTGCTATAATTATTGCTGTTGGGGTAGTATTTATTCTTATTTCTTTAATAATGAAATATTCTATGAATAAAATAAATAAACAAAATACTATTGAAACCATTCGTAATGAAAATATTTAAAAAGCAATTATTTGCTTTTTTTTATCTTAAGTTTTCTAAATTTAATGTTATAATAAACAAGAAAGGAATAGACTATGAATATACTTTTAATTGAAGATAATCCCTCGATTATAAAAGGCATAACTTATGCTTTAGAAAAAAATAATTATAATTTAACATCCAAAACTACAATTAAAGATACAAAAGAATATTTAAATACTAAGCCATCCTTAGCTTTAATTATTTTAGATATTACTTTACCTGATGGAAATGGCTATAATTTATTTGAAAGTATTATTAAACCTTTAAATATTCCCACTATATTTTTAACGGCTAATGATGAAGAAGACATAATTGTTGCTTCTTTAAACGCGGGTGCTGAAGATTATTTAACTAAACCATTTAGCATTAAAGAATTATTAGCTCGCATAAATAAAATAATTTTAAGAACTAAAAAAACTAATATTATTTCTATTAAAAATATTACTTTTTCATTAGATAAATTAATTTTAACTAAAAATAATAAACCTATTGAATTAACTCCTTTAGAATTAAAAATTTTAAATTTACTATTTTTAAACTTAAATAAAGTTGTCACGCGTACTACCTTATTAGATAAAATTTGGGAATGGACCGGTAATTATGTAGATACTCACACCATAACTGTTTATTTAAATAGAATAAGAGAAAAAATTGGCACTAATATTATCACTACAATTAAAGGCTTAGGATATTGTATAGATGCAGAATGAACTTAAATTAAAAAAATTTTTTCTTTTTTCTCTTATTATCTCTGCTATATTTCTTTTAGTATTTATATTTTTAAATATTTATGAGTATCAAACTATAACTAAAAATTATAATTATCAAATAGCTGCTTTAATTACTAATCTTAAAAATCATGAACCGCAACTTTCTGAAACGGAAATCATTAAAATCTTAAATTCTAACTCTAAAGCTAACTTAGAATTATTTAATAAATATGGTATATTTTTAACTAAAGCCTCTACTGTACTTGCTAACAAAAAATTATCAACTACTTATTTATTCTTAAATATTACTTTCTTTCTTATTTTAATTATTATTTTTATAACTATGCTTATTCTTTATAGTAAGAAAACTAGTAAAGAAATAAAAGATTTAACTAAATATTTAGAAGAAATAAATAAAAAGAACTATGATTTAAAAATAGCGCTTAATACTGAAGACGAATTATCAATTTTAAAAAATGAAATATATAAAACTACTATTATGTTAAAAGAAATAGCCGAAATTAACCAAAATGAAAAACTTAATTTAAAAAAATCTTTAGAAGATATTTCCCATCAATTAAAAACTCCTTTAACTAGTATTTTAATTATGTTAGATAATATCCTCGATGAAGAAAATATGCCCAATCAAACTAAAAATGAATTTTTAAGAGATATTAAAAGTCAAATTTTAAATATTAATTTCCTAGTCGAGGCTCTTTTAAAATTAGCTAAATTTGATGCTAATACTATTGAATTTACTAAAGAAAAAACGTCTTTGCAAACTCTAGTTAATGCGGCACTTAAAAATGTTTCGAGTTTAAGTGATTTAAAAAATATAACTATTAAAATTTCTGGTCAAGAAGAAGCTTTTTTAAATTGTGATTTACCATGGCAAATCGAAGCTTTAACTAATATTTTAAAAAATAGTTTAGACCATTCTAAACCTAATTCTATTTTAGAAATTAATTATGCCCAAAATAATATTTATGCTTTTATTACTATTAAAGATTATGGGGAGGGGATTTCTAAAAAAGATATTAATCACATTTTTGAAAGATTTTATAAAGGCAGTAATGCTAATCCCGATAGTGTAGGCATAGGTCTTGCTTTAGCTAAAACTATTATTGAAAAAAATAATGGTACTATTTCTGTCATCTCAAGTCCTAAAGGAACTACCTTTACTATTAAATATTATCATTAATCTTTAAATATTCTTTTAATAATATTTTTTAAAAATTCATTTATTAAAAATATTAATATAACAATTAAAAGAACATATACTCCTTGAATTAAACTTAAACTTGTCATTTGAAATACCTTTTTTAAAGGAGTTAAATATACGATAACTTGTAAAAGCATAATTAATAGCACACTTATATTTAAGGTTTTATTCTTAAATATTTTTTTATTTAATTCGCTTTCTTTTAAATTCCGGCAACTATAAGCAAATAATATTTCTTCAAGTATTAAAGTTAATAAAGCCATTGTGGTAGCAATCTCCATATTATATACTTTTAAATTAATTAAATAAATCAATAATACTGATATTGTTTTTAAAATGGCAGCTATAAATATTTTGGCTTTTAAAAAAGGGGTAAAGAAAGCTTTTTCTTTTTTTCGAACATTTCTTTTCATAATATTATCATCTTCTTCTTCAAAAGCTAAAGCTATTGCTGGTAAACTATCCGTGACTAAATTAATATATAAAAGTTGAATAGGTAAAAATATTTCTTTTCCCAAAATCATTCCCATAAAAACAATTAAAATTTCTGCCATATTGGAAGCTAATAAATATACTAAAACATTTCTTATATTATCAAATATTCTTCGGCCTTCTTTAACCGCGGTAACTATTGTTGCAAAACTATCGTCGGCTAAAATAATATCGGAAACACTCTTTGTTACCTCTGTTCCCGTAATACCCATGCCTATTCCAATATTGGCTGCTTTTAAAGCTGGGGCATCATTTATTCCATCCCCAGTCATGGCAACAATTTTTCCTTTCTTTTTCCAAGCATTTACAATGGCGAGCTTATTCATAGGACTAACTCGCGCATATACATTATAGTTTTCAATATTCTTAAGTAACATTTCTTCACTCATATTATCTAGTTCAGTTCCACTTATTGCTTCATTTTCATTTTTAATAATGCCAATATCCTTAGCAATGGCAACCGCGGTTTCTAAACTATCTCCTGTAATCATAATCGGTTTAATATGAGCCATATTACATAGTTTAATTGCTTCTTTAACATCTTTACGAGGTGGGTCTATCATATATGTTAATCCCACAAATACTAAATCATTTTCTAAATCATGGTTAAGTTTAAAACTATCATTAATATCTTTATACCCATAAGCTAAAATCCGGTAAGCTTTATTAGCTCCCGCCATTTCTACTTTTTTTAATTCTTCTTTTTTCTTTTTTGTCAGTTTTTTAATTTTTTCATCTTCTAAAATATAAGAACATCTTTTAAGTAATGAATCAAAACTCCCTTTAATATATAATCTCGTTTTATTTTGACACTTATTTATAGTTGACATCATTTTCCGTTCAGAATCAAAAGGTAATTCGCCCGTTCTTTCATTTTCTAATTTTAAAGCTCTAACATCTAAATATTCCTCACAACATTCATAAAGAGCAATTTCGGTGGGGTCTCCAATATATTCTTCACCATTTTTTTCTACATCATTATTTAAAGCCATAATTTCTAATAATAAATTATTTTTATCTAATTCATTTACTTTCCTTATTTTATTATTATAAAAAACCTCAACTACTTTCATTTTATTTTGGGTAATAGTCCCAGTTTTATCTGAACAAATAATCTCTGTACATCCTAAAGTTTCCACACAAGCCATTTTTCTAACTATGGCTTTCTTTTTTGCTAGTACACCCATGCCTAAAGATAAAGTAATTGTAATAATTGCTGGTAATCCCTCCGGAATGGCGGCGACTGCTAAAGATATTGATAGCATTACTATTTCGGCTAATTTCATATCTTTTGTAATTCCAATAATAAACATAATCAAAATAATTAAAGCAATAATATATGATAAAAATTTGCTTATTTCTTCAATTTTCTTTTGTAAAGGAGTAATTTCTTTTTCTTCATTTTGTAAACTTTTAGCAATTTTTCCAAATTCTGTATTCATTCCGGTTTCTACTACCACGGCTAAAGCTTTCCCATATACCACATTAGTTCCACAATAAAGCATATTAAATCTTTCGGATAAAGACGTATTTTTATCTAAGGCTTTAATTGATTTTGAAACAGGGATAGATTCTCCAGTTAAAGATGCTTCGTCAACTTTTAAAGAAGCTTCATAAATAATTCTCGCATCCGCAGGAATTTTATCGCCAGCATCTATAACTAAAATATCTCCTCTAACTACCTCTTCACTATTAATAATTATAATTTTATTATTTCTTTTTACTCTAACTTTAGCTCTTTGCATTTTATTTAAAGCATCTATCGCTTTATCAGCTTTAAGTTCTTGTGTAAAACCTAGTATTGCATTTAAAATAACTATTGCTAAAATAACAATACTACTTGTAAAAGACTCCTTATTAATTATTGCTAAAACAAAAGAAAATATGGCGGCAAGTATTAATACAATAATCATTAAATCTTTAAATTCTTTTAAAAACTTTTTAAATAAAGATTCTTTTTTAGGTTTAGCTATTTTATTAGCCCCATCTTTTTCTAATCTTTTTAAAGCTTCTGTTTCTGTTAAACCACTTTCTTTAGTTTTTAATTTATTTAAAACATCATTTATTTCTAAATCATAGTATTTCATAATATGCCCCTTATCTTAATAAAATTATAGCATCTTTTTCTCTTTAAAAATATATAAAATTAAAAATATATTTAAACTTTTTATTATGTTAAAATAAAATTAAGTATTTTTTAAAATTTCTAAACTAAAATTTGTAACGAATTTAAAATTAAGAAGTATAATTAATGAACGAGGTAATAAATATGGAACCGAGATTTGAAGACATATATTTAGAATACTATCCTAGTATTTATCGTTATTTATTAAGTCTTACTAAAAATAGTTCTCTCGCGGAAGAACTAACCGAAGAAACTTTCTTTAAAGCTTTAAAAAATATTAAAAAATACAATCCGGAATATAAAATATTTACTTGGCTTTGTACTATTGCTAAAAATACTTACTATTCTACTTATCAAAAAAATAAGAAAATAGAACCTTTAGATATAGATATTAAAGCCAATAATGAAGAAATAATTAATAAAATAATTACTAGTGAAACCAACGAAGAATTACTAAAAATAATTCATAATTTAGAAGAACCCTATAAAGAAGTTTTTACCTTAAGATTTTATGGAGACTTATCTTATAAACAAATCGGTAATATATTTAATAAAACTGAAAGTTGGGCTCGCCTAACTTTCTATCGTTCTAAATTGAAAATAAAGGAGAATATCAATGAAAAAGAATTGTAAAATTGTTGAGGATTTATTACCCTTATATCTTGATAAAGTTGCATCCCCAGAATCATGTCGTTTTATCGAAGAACATTTAAAAGACTGTCCTAATTGTCTTAAATATTTAGACAAATTAAACTATACTTTAAAAAATAATAAACTTGATGCTCTAAGTAGTTTAAAAAAATTTTTAAAAAAAATAAACTTTAAAATAATTAAAAATAGTCTTATTATTACTAGTATAATTTTATTAATATTTATTCCTATTCTTTATTTTATTAGTAATTATGAGTTTACCGAAAACTATAATAAAGATATTAACATAGCTATTCGTGGAAATGAAAAACGTTGGAATTTCCAATTTTATTCTCCCCTCGCTGGAAATGGTTATGCGACCTCATGGGTTGTGATGGAAAATGGTAAACCCGTCACGTTAGTTTTTGTTACTTGGAAATATACTCTAAAAGATTATTTATCTAGTAAAAAAAATTTCCATGTCAGTAATGTCCCAGATTTAGATTATCAGTCTCTTGATTTAAATAATGAAATACGCGTTTATTACACTAAAGAAAATTTAAATAAAATAAAAGGGGCTTTAAGTGAAGATTTACCTAAATATATTAAAAAATCTACTCTTATATTTAAAAATAATAAAACCACGACCAATTTAAATTGTACTTTAAATAATACGCAAGAAACTTATACTTTTACTTATTATGATTATAATGGTCAACTTTTAGAAGCTTCTGGCAATAATGCTATTTTAAAACATTTATTAAATCCTAATTATTATTATGAAAGTATGGATTTTCAAGATATTACTTTAATAAGTGAAAATGCTCATGAAATCATGAATTTAATTAAAAATCATTACACTAAAAATAAAGGCACGTGTGAAATGAACTAGAACACTAGCCTTTTTTATTTAAATTAAAAAATAGCTTGCAAAATATAAAAAAATAAAAGATAATAATATTAATATAAAAGAAAGAAGCAAGCATATGAAAAAAATTAAAAAACTTTTAACTTATAACCTAAAAACATTATTAGGCTTTGAATTAATTTATAAATTATCAACTACTCTTATCTTTACCCCTTTATTTTTAAGTATTTTTAAAATAATAACTAAAGTTACCGGATTTAATTATTTAACTTTTGAAAATATTTTTAAATTTTTACTTAATCCTTTAACTTTAATTTTTTTATTTTTATTAATTCTTTTAATGACTTTTTATACTTTAATTGATATTAGTACTATCATTATTATCTTAGATAGTTCTTATCAAAATAAAAAAATAACTATTAAAGAAGCTTTAATTTTATCCTTAAAGAAAGCTAAACAAGTCTTTAAAAAAGGTAATTTATTATTTCCTTTTCTTGTCATTTTTTTAATTCCTTTTCTTAATTTAGGAATATCTTCTAGTTTTATTTCTACTATATCTATTCCTGAATTTATTTTAGATTTTATTATTAAAAATAATTTATTATTTTGTTTCTATCTTATTTTAATGTTTATTTTATGTTTCTTATTATTCCGCTGGCTTTATGCTATTCATTATTTTGTTTTAGAAAATTGTAATTTTAAAGAAGCTCGTCTTAAAAGTTCTAATTTAAGTAAAAAGAATAAAATAAAAGATTTCCTTACTATTATTTTTACCGAATTATTAATAACCTTAATTTATTTAATCTTTATTTTTATTGGGATTATTCTTATTATCTTTTTAATAAAAACTTTTAATAAAAGTAATATTCTTAGTAATTTAACTATTACTATTATCTGGTTATTAATTGCTATTTCTTTTGTTATTTTAACTCTTTTAAGTACCCCTATTTGTTATGCCATTATAAGTATTTTATATTATAAACATAAAGAAAAACAAAAAGAAGAAATTAAACACTTAAATATTAATTCTAAAATAAGTAGTAAAGCCAATAAAAAGTTTACCATTTTAAAATATACTAGTCTTGCTTTAGTTTTAATTAGTTCTTCCTTATTTACCTATTCTCTTCTAAATGGTAAATATAATTTTAATATCGAATATATTAGAACCATGGAGGTAACCGCCCATCGTGGTGCCTCTAAATCTTATCCTGAAAATACCATGGCCGCTTTTATTGGGGCAAAAAAATTAGGCGCCGATTGGGTCGAGTTAGATGTTGCTCAAACTAAAAATCAAGAAATAATTGTTACCCATGACACCAACTTAAAAAGAACAACTGGGGTAAATAAAAATACTTGGGAAATGACTTATGAAGAAATAAGTAAATTAGATGCTGGTAGTTTCTTTAGTAAAGAGTTTGCTAATGAACGTATTCCTTTATTAAAAGAGGTTTTAGAATATGCGAAAGCTAATAATTTAAAACTAAATATCGAATTAAAACCCACTGGTCATGAGACTGATTTTGAAAAAATAATAAGTTCTTTAATTAAAGAATATGGTTTAGAAAATGAATGTGTTATTACCTCCCAAGTTTATGAGGTTTTAGAAAATATTAAAAAATATGAACCATCTTTACAAACAGTATATGTAATGTCTTTAGCTTATGGTGATATTACTAATTTAAAAGCCGCGGATAATTTTAGTATTGAAGCTTCGAGTATAACTAAAACTTTAGTTAATAAAGTTCATAATAAAGGTAAAAAAATCTATGCTTGGACAGTTAATACAAAAGAAAGTATTGCTGATATGGTTAAATTAAATGTTGATAATATTATTACTGATAATATAACTTTAGCTAAAGATGTTATTTATCAAAATAAAACTAGTAATTTAATTCAAGAATATATTAATTTTGTTAATAATTTATTAAATTAAGAGGTAAAAAGAAATTTTTAAAAATTATAATTTATATTATTTTAATTAGTATTTTAGGTTTATTAGGAATAATTTATTATAATCATGAATCAAAATTAAAAAATGAAATTGAGGAGAATAATATGGAAATAATTATTAATAATGAAGAATATAAAATTACTTTAGAAAATAATGCGACTGTTTTAGCATTATTAAAGCTTTTACCCTTAGAAATGGAAATGCAAGAATTAAATGGTAATGAAAAATATTTTTATTTAGATAGTACTTTACCAACTAATTCTCAAGTTCCTATCTCAATTAATGCCGGCGATTTAATGCTTTATGGTAATAATTGTTTAGTTCTTTTTTATAAGACTTTTAAGACTACTTATAGTTATACTAAAATAGGTCATATTTCTAATTTTGAGCCTTTAAATAATGAAAATATTCAAGTTAAATTAATAAGTAAATAAATATACTTGCTATAAATAATTTTTAGCATTAATATATATGTAGGTGAGAGTAGTGGAAGAAAGTTGTAACAAGAAATCGAGTTTTTATAATCTTTTTTGGTTATTTATTTTTGGCAGTGTTTTTGGCTGGATTTGTGAGGTATTATTTAGTTTAGTAGTTCATGGCAAATTTATTAATCATTCTGCCTTAGTTATAGGCCCTTTTAATTTTTGTTATGGTCTTTGTGCCTGCTCCTTAACTTGTTTATTATATAAATATCGGAATAAAGGAAATATAGCTTTGTTTTTTATTAGTTTTCTTTTTGGCTCTTTATTAGAATATATTATGAGCTGGGGAATGGAATTAGTCTTGGGGTTCACTGCTTGGAATTATAGTCATATGTTTTTAAATATTAATGGTCGAGTTTGTTTAGCTATGTCTTGTCTTTGGGGTTTTCTAGGTATTATTTGGATTAAAGGAGTTTATCCTTATATTGTTAAAATTATCAATAAAATACCCCGAAATTTAGGTCAAAAATTAATAATTGCTTTAAATATATTTCTAATTTTAGATAGTGCTTTAACCGCTAGTGCTATATTAAGAGCTCGGGAATATGAAAAAGGTTTGGCTCCCTCTAATTATTATGAACGATTTCTTGATAAAACTTTTAATAAAGAATATTTATATAATATGTTTAATAATCATTGGCGTTAACTTTATTTTAATAATAAAGTTTTTTTAGGGCTTGACAACTGTATATAAGCTGTATATAATAGATATATACAGAAAGGCTATAATATGGAAATAATTATTAGTAATTCAAGTAATATTCCAATTTATGAACAAATAAAAGAGCAAATAAAAAGTAAAATTATAAGCGAAGAGCTTCCCGAGGGGGAAATGCTTCCCTCCATTAGAAGCTTAGCTAAAGACCTTCGTTGTAGTGTTATTACCACTAAGAATGCCTATGAAGAATTAGAAAAAGAAGGATTTGTCAAAACTATTCCCGCTAAAGGGATTTATGTAGCTAAAATTAATTTAGCTCTTGCTAAAGAGGAAGCTTATCATAAATTAGAAAATATTCTTACGACGGCTATAACTCAAGCCAAAATGAATGATATTTCTAAAAAAGATATTATAGATATAATTAATATATTATATGAGGAGGTTTTATAATGGAAAATATTTTAGAAATTAAAAATTTAACTAAAAAATATCCTAACTTTACTTTACAAAATATTAGTTTTACTTTACCTAAAGGAATGATTATGGGTTTTATTGGGGAAAATGGAGCGGGAAAGACTACTACGATTAAAGCGATATTAAATATTATTAACTCTTATAGTGGAGAAATAAAAATTTTTAATTTATCTCATCGCGAACATGCTAAACTTTTACAAGAAGATATAGGCGTAGTATTAGATGATGCTTTTTTCCCAGAAATACTTACTCCTAATGATATAAATAATTCTATGAAAGGTATTTTTAAAAATTGGGATACAAAAATGTTTTATAATTATTTACAAGAATTTTCTTTATTACCCAATAAACAAATTAAAACTTTTTCTAAAGGTATGCGTAAAAAATTAGAAATTGCAACCGCTTTATCCCATCATCCTAAACTTTTAATCTTAGATGAGCCCACCTCAGGTTTAGACCCCGTCGCTCGCGCTGAGGTTATCGAAATATTTCAAAGTTTTATTGAAAATGTTGATTGCTCGATTTTACTTTCTAGTCATATTACCGCGGATTTAGAACATGTTGCTGATTATATAACTTTTATTAATGAGGGTAAAATTATTTTATCTAAAACTACTAATGAATTATTAAATGAATATGGCATAGTTAAATGTACGGAAAAAGAATTTCAAAATATTGCTCCTGAAGATTATATTAAATATAAAAAAAATAAATATGAATATGAAATACTTGTCTCGGATAAAAAAGCTTTTAAAGCTAAATATAATATTAAAGTTATTGATAAAATAACTTTAGACGATTTAATGGTTTTAATGATAAAGGGGGAAGAATAATGCTCGGATTTATTAAAAAAGATTTAGCCATGGTCAAAAGTAATTTTAAATTATTAGGAATACTGGTTGTTGTCTACACTTTAATGGGCCTTTTTGGCGAAATGGATATTTCCTTTATTTTACCTTTTATGAGTGTTATGCTTATGATTTCTACTTTTAGTTATGATAACTATAATAAATGGGAAAGCTACTCTGCGACATTACCTAATGGCCGCAAAAATAGTGTTCGCGCTAAATATATTGCGACTATCATAATGACTTTTATATTTGCTATTATTACGCTTCTACTATCTTTTCTTATTTCTTATATAAATACTAAAACTATACCTTATGAACAAACATTAATTTCCATGCTTGGAAATATATTTGGAACTTTATTAGTATTAACTTTTATGTATCCTATAATTTATAAATTTGGTCTTGAAAAAGCGCGAATTGGTATCTTTTTAATTATATTTGGTTTAGTTATTATTGGTGGCTTTTTATCTTCTTATTTAGATTTATCTTTTATAGGTAAAACATTAAATTTTTTAGGAAAATATATAGTATTAATAATAATTATTATAACTATTTTAATGGTTTATCTATCTTATAAAATATCTATTAAAATATATTCTAAAAAAGAATTTTAAAACTATTATTAATTTTAAATAAGGGTATATTGACAATTTATTTTAAATTTTTTACAATTGTATTATAGAAAGGAGTATTAAAAAATGAAATTAACTATTGATAGAATTATTGGTATAATCTTAATCGTGATTTTATTAGGAACGAGTCTTTTCTTTGGTTTTAAGGCCGAACATTTAGAAGAGGAATTAGAAAGAAACTTAGATTACCAAATACGTAATCCGGAAGCTAATGGTTATATTTCCGAAGAAGAAGCTTTAGCTAAAGTTTTAACTAGTTTAAATATAACTCGTAATGATATTTATGATTTAGATATTGACCTTGATTTTAAATTTAATCTTACGGTTTATAATATTGATTTTACTTATAATCGTTATGAATATGATTATTATCTTGATGCCCGAACTGGGGAAATAGTAAAATCATTTCAAGAAAGAGATTAACTTTAAATGAAAAAAATTAATTTATTTGTAGTTTATTTTAGTGAATTTATTATTCTAGAAATACTTTATAAACTTTTAATTAAACAATCTATATTTCGTTTAAGTTTAATTAATATGTTTCTTTTTATTGGAGTAGTCGCCTTATTTTTAACTATTATTACTAAATTATTTAAAAATACGAAAATTAATAAAACTATTTATTTTATTCTTTTAACTTTTCTTACTATTTGGTTTAGCGCGGAGTATGTTATTAAAGGCTATTTTGGTTTTTATATTTCTTGGAATGCTTTTAAAATCGCCGACCAAATTGGCAGTTTTGCGGGAAAAGGAGTAATTGAAGTATTAAAAAGAATACCTGGTATATGTCTTTTATTTATTCCTTTAATTTTAAATATAATTTTTCATAAAAAAATTGATTATACTAAATTAACTATCAAAAGTAGTTTAATATATATAATTTCTTTTTTAATTTTACTTGGCAGTTATTTTCTCAGTTTAAATATAAATAAAAATGCTTCTTATTCTCCCTATGTTTTAACTTATGAAATTAATGATATTGCTTTAAATGTGGAAAACTTAGGAGTTATTAACACTTTATGTACGGATACTTATAGAACCATTTTTGGTTTTGAAGATAAAATAGTTATTAATGAAAATAATTCTAACCCAAGCGAAGAAGAGCCCAAAATACCCGAGGAAGAACAACCTAAAGTATATGAATATAATAATTTACCAATTGATTTTAATTCCTTAATGGTAAATGAAAGTAATTCGGCTATTAAACAAATTCATGAATATATGCTTAATGACCCTGGTACTTTCCAAAATGAATATACTGGTTATTTTAAAAATAAAAATTTAATTCTTTTTATGGCTGAAAGCTTTAATGAAATTGCGGTTAAAAAAGAATTAACACCCACTCTCTATAAATTAATCCATGAGGGTTTTGAGTTTACTAATTTTTATACTCCGACTATTTATAGTACTATTGGGGGTGAATTTCAAGAATTAACTGGACTTTATGCTTCTTCATTAGATATTTTATCTAAGTTTAGGGGAGGTAATGTTTCTTTCCCTGAGGGAGTAGCCACGAAATTTAAAGAAAATGGTTATCAAACTTTTGCTTATCATAATAATACTTATAATTTTCAAAATCGTGATAGATATTTAAAAAGCTTAGGTTTTGATTATTATAAAGCTTGTAATACCGGTTTAGAAAAACTTATTAATTGTAATGAATGGCCTAGAAGCGATGTAGATATGATTAATACCACTTTTGACGAATATATTAATGAAAATCATTTTATGGTCTTTTATGCGACTGTGTCTGGGCATTCAGGTTATACTTTTGCTTCTAATGCTATGGCGAGAAAACATCGGGAAGAATATCAAAGTTTTAATTATCCTTATTCCGAAGGCCCAGCCTCTTATTTAGCCGCCCAAATGGAATTAGACCAAGCCCTCGAAGCCCTTATTACTAAACTTGCCAAGGCTGGTAAACTAGAAGATACTGTTATTGCTTTAGTCGGCGACCATTACCCATATGAATTAAGTGTTAATGAGGTAAACGAAATAAGTGATTTTAAAAGAGACGCGACCGTGACTATAAATAAAAGTAATTTTATTCTTTGGAATAGTGAGATGCCTAAAGTTACCATATCTAAAGTAGGTAGTCAAATAGATGTAATTCCCACTATTTATAATGCTTTTGGTTTAAAATATGATTCTCGTTTATTTATTGGTAAAGATATATTAAGTCCCACGGAAGGCTTAGCTATGTTTTCTAATCGAAGCTGGGTAACTAATAAAGGAACTTACTTTGCTTCCTCTGGTAAATTTGTTCCCAATGCTGATGTAGAAATAGAAGACGATTATGTAAGAAAAATGAATCAAATTGTTAATAATAAAATAACTATGAGTCGACTTATTATCAATAATAACTATTATAGTAAAGTATTTAATTAAAAAATATAAAAGTATGATATAATACCTAAAGGAGTGATTTTATGGAATATAATAAAATAAAAGATGCTAGTAAGATTATTAGTAGTAGTCCTTACTTAGTTAAAAATCCTACGGCTTATAAAAATAAATGGTCTAGTCTTTTTGGTAATAATAATCCTATAAATTTAGAATTAGGCATGGGAAGAGGGGATTTTATTATTAATATGGCTAAAACTTATCCTCAATTTAATTTTATTGGTTTAGAAATATCTGATTCTCAAATGGTCATGGCTACCGAAAGATTAGCTAATCAAAATCTTCCTAATTTAAAATTAATTAATGCGGACGCTAAAATTATTGATACTATTTTTGGTAAAGAAATTCATACTATTTATTTAACATTTTCTGAACCATGGCCTAAAAAAATTGACGAAAAGAAAAGATTTACCCATCCTAGTTATTTAAAATTATATGATAAAATTTTTAAAAAGCATAAACATATCATTTTAAAAACTGATAATAAAGGTTTATTTGCTTATTCTTTAGAAACTTTATCTCAATATTGGTATTCTTTTAATCGTGTAAGTCTGGATTTACATCATAATGAAATACCTATACCTAATATAATGACTGATTTTGAAAAAAAATATTATGAAGAAAATCGTCCTATTTATTATTTAGACGCTTCTTTTACTGATTAAAAAAAGATGTATTAAAAAAAAACATCTTTTTTTTAAATTTTTAATTTTTTTAATATTTCTTTAGAAGAATTATTCCTATTGCCACCTATTTTCGTTATAACATATAAACATCTTTTTTTCATATAATAATGATGTTATAATATACTAAATAAAGGAGAAACAAGTATGAAAAAGAAAATATTAATAATTGCTAGTATTATAGTTTTAAGTGCTCTTGGAATTATAGTCGGGTTAAAACTTTATCGTAATTATCAAATTAAACATGCGGTTATTATTGTTGAGTTAAAAGAACCTTTAGAAACCGAATTTTTAAGTAAAGTAAAAGTTTCTGATTTTATTACAAATATAAATGGTAAAATAGTTAATGATTATGAAATAAATACTAAAAATATTGGTGAAAAAAAAGTTAAATTTACTTATATAAATGATGATAATATTAAAATAAATCAAGAATATACTCTAACTATTAAAGATACTACGGCCCCAATAGTTTGGTTAAGTGGCTCTTATTCTGTTAATGTTGGTAGTAATATTAATCTTTTAGACAAAATAATGTGCGGCGATAATTATGACGCTAATCCCGTCTGTGAAATAATTGGCGATTATGATATGAATACCGCGAACACTTATCCTTTAACTTTTAAAGCCACAGATTCAAGTGGTAATGTAACTGAAAAGAAATTTAATTTATATGTCCGAAAACCGGCTTCTTCAAGTGGCAATTCGGGCGGTTCTAGTTCTCCAGCACCCCGGACAGAATTTAGTGATGTTATCAAAAATTATAAAACCGCCAACACGGAAATAGGTTTAGATATTTCCGAATTTCAAGGAGATGTTGATTATAATAAATTAAAAGAAGCTGGGGTAGAATTTGTTATCCTCCGAGTTGGTAGTACACGAGGAATTAAAGGCGATTATTTTGTTGATAAAAAATTTCATGATAATATCAAGAAAGCTAACGAAGCTGGTATTCCCGTTGGTATTTATTTTTATAGCTATGCTGATAGTAAAGAAAAAGCTATTAAAGACGCTAAATGGCTTTTAAATGAAATAAAAGGTTATAAAGTTGATTTACCAATTGCATTTGATTGGGAAAACTGGAGTTTTTATAATGAATTTAATTTAAGTTTCTTTGGTTTAACTGATATGGCTAATGCTTTCTTAGATACTTTTAAAGCCGCGGGATATGAGGGTATGCTTTATAGTAGTAAAGCTTATTTAGAGCAAATATGGTTAGAAACTTCTTATCCTGTTTGGCTTGCTCATTATACTAAACAAACAAATTATCAAGGAAAATATAGTTATTGGCAATTATGTAGTGATGGTCGTGTCGCCGGTATTAATGGTAATGTTGATATAGATATTCGTTATAAATAAATATTTAGCATATATTTTAATAGGTGATTACTATTAAAACAATTGGTGTTATTTTAAGAACTTTTTCTGAAAATAATAAAATTTTTATAGGTACGAGAAAAGATGTCTTTAATACTTTAAAAAAATTTAATGTTAATTTTATTGGAATACCTATTAATAATACTTTTAATAATATTCTTAAAAGTATATCTTTATGTGATGGCATTATTTTACCGGGAGGCGAGACTTATACTCAAAATGATTTCCTTTTAATAAAATATTTATATCAAAATAATATTCCTACTTTAGGTATTTGTTTAGGTATGCAACTGATGGCTAAATGTTTTGGCTCTCAAGAACAAAATTTATCTAAACATTATAGCTCTAGAAAATATGTTCATTATATTACTATTACCGAAGATAGTTTATTATTTAAAATATTAAAAAAGCCTAAAATTAAAGTTAATTCTCGCCATCATAGTTATATTCCTAAAACTAATTTAAAAGTAAATGCTTTATGTCATAATATTATCGAAGGGGTCGAAGCTCCGAATAAAAAATTTTTTTTAGGTGTAGAATGGCACCCCGAAAGTTTAAATGACTCTAATAGTTATAAATTATTTAAATATTTTATTAATATTTTATAAAGAAAAAAGTAACTTTATTTCGTTACTTTTTTTCATAAAAGCTTTTAATAGAAACTAAAATTCTTTTTATATTTTCTTCTTTAAATGGTTTATTTAAGACATCTAATATTGGATAACTGAAAGCTTTTTTAATTGTTTCTTCGCTATCATCCCCAGTAATAATAACTACTGGAATATTTTCAAATAAATTATTTTCTTTCATATAATCTAATACCTCAAATCCATTAATTCCTGGCATATTTAAATCTAATAATAAGGCATATATATTTTTATTTAAATTAGCAATCGCTTCACTCCCATTATTAGCTCTAATAATTTTAAATTCCTTATCAATATTTTTTTCAATAAAATTAAGCATTATATTAGAATCATCCGCAATAATAAGTTGTTTCTTACCATCACTATCGTCTAAATATTCTGTTAATAATTTATCAATTTTTAAAATAGTTTCTTTTAAATTTTCAAAATTATTTTGAATAAAATCTTTATTTTCTTCTTTTCCAGCCATTTCATGTTGTAAAAATATTTCGGCATCCTCCATAAAACCTAAATATTTAGCTTCACTTTTAGTACTATGGGCGAGAATACCATAATTATTAAAATCGTTATTATTTTTATAATATTCTAAATTTTTAATTTTTTCATTTAAAGAATTTTTATATTCTCTTAAACTATCATTATAAGAATCTAAATCTCCCCAAAATTCTAAAGCTTCATCCACATGAACTCCATAATTTTTTAATAAGTCTAACTTTTCCATTCTTTTACCTCCTTTATTTCAAAAACTTAGTTAATATTTTATTTAATAAGTATCTATCAATCGGTTTAGATAAATATTCGTCAAAACCAGCATTTTTATATTTTTCATCCGTGCCCTCAATGGCATCCGCGGTTAAAGCAATCACGGGAACATTAAATCCCGGAATTTCTTTTAATTTATTTAAAACTTCAATACCATTCATTTTTGGCATCATAATATCCATTAATATTAAATCAAAAGTTTTTTCTCCACAAACCTCAATTGCTTCCATTCCACTTGTTACCGAAACTATATCAAAATGATAAGGTTTTAAAACATTTTCGGCTACTTTTAAATTAATTTTAGAATCATCAACCACTAGTATCTTTTTACCACTAAAGGCATTATAATCAATCTCAATTTCCTCTGTTTTACTTTCGGGAATTTCCATGCTAATTATTTCTTGTTCTAGATAAATTCTAAATGTTGAACCCTCTCCATATTTACTAAAAACATTAACTCGGCCCCCCATCATTTCTGTTAAACTTTTTGTAATCGCAAGTCCTAAACCAGTTCCCTCAATTGTTGTATTTTTATCTTCGTCAATTCGTTCAAATTTATTAAATAATTTATCTAAATTTTCTTTTTTAATTCCTCGACCTGTATCTTTAACTGATATATAAAGTAAACTAGTTTTTGTATCCATTCTATTGATACAATTAACATTAAAGTTTATTTCTCCTTTATCTGTATATTTAGCCGCATTAGTTAAAATATTTAAAATAATTTGTTTAAGTTTAGCTACATCGCCTTTAAGTATTCCTGGTAAATCTTCGGAATAAGTATATTTAAATTCAATCGGTTTTTCGCCAATTCTGGGAATTACTAATTTACATAAAGAATTAAATACCTCCCGAGGATTATATTCTTTAAGAATAATTTCCATTTTATTAGCTTCAATTTTTGATATATCAAGTATTCCATTAACTATTTCTAATAAGTTATTTGACGCATCAACAATATCTTTAGCAAAACCTTTAGTTTCTTCGCTTAAATCTTTTGCTTCCAACATACATTCACTAAAACCTACAATGGCATTAAGTGGTGTTCTAATTTCATGAGACATATTAGATAAAAATTCTGTTTTGGCTTTATTAGCTTTTTCAGCTTGTTTTTTAGCTATATCTAATTGTTCAATCATTTTAATATCCGGATTTTCAATTGTGAAATACATTATTACCATGACTAAAGCCATGACTGGATTAAATAATAATAACTGAGGATTTGATGTTTGAATTGATGTTGAAATTAGCATTAAAATTAATAATATAATAATTGGAGTAAATTCTTTACTATTTAATTTTTTTCTAGCTCTAATTAATTCAATTAACATAAAGACACATAAACCCATAATTAAAATCGCGGCAAATGATGTAGCAGGACCTTGAGTATAACCTGTCGCGCCATTATCTAATAAAATAAATTTTACTGGTAATAATAAAATAATAATTAAAACTATAATATAAGAAATATTAATAATATTATTTAATTTTTTCTTATTTTGTAATGCAGATAGTTTATTATTTCTTGCTTTATCACATATTAATAAAGTATATTTAGCAATTAAAATAAACCAACCTACAACAATTCCTACAAACAGTTTACTTAAAATTAAAAATAAAGATAAACCTATTCCGTCTTTAACTAAACTTGTATTACCGGTCATATATAATATAAATTCAATTATTATGGCATTAAGATTAGTTATAAGCATTTTTTTATAAATTTCGGTATCATCATTAGATACTCTTTTTTTAACAAAAAATAATATCACAATTAGTCCTAAATAAAGTGTGGACATAAATAACATAACCATTTGAATAACTTTAAGCATTTTCTAAACCACCTCTATTATAATTATACAATAATTATCTAAATTTTAAAAGATTAAAACTAAATAAAAAAAGAACAATTAATTTAATGTTCTTTCTCTAGATTTACCTTTTAGTTGAGCATAAATATTATCAAAATATTTATAATCAGGTTTAGTCGCATTTAAATAAGGAATATTATCAGTAAGAATAAAATCAGTTGGTATTTCAAAAGGATATAAAGCACCACTATCTATAACTAATTTTTTAATCTTTTCCTCATCCATATCTTCTAAAGAATTTGGTACAAAGAAAGCCACAAATTCTTCCCAAGAACGACCTGTCTCCGTCATTATAATTGCACAATCTTTAATAAAAGGTAATGCTCGTATTTTAGCTTCGATAGTATCCAAAGAGAATTTAAAATCTTCTCTCGTAACTACTCTGGTTGTTCTTCCTGTAATATGAACAAAACCAGTCTCATCCATATATCCTAAATCTTTTGTATCAAACCATTCTTCTCCATCTTTATAAGTTTTAGCTTCTTCAGTTTCTGTTGGTAAATTTTCATATCTTAAAAATCTACTATCACTTTGTTCAAAAACTAAACCAATTTCTCCAGGTTTAACTAATTCTTGAGTATCTTTATTAACAAATATTAAATTAGTTCCAATTACTGGATAACCAGCACTACCATTAATATTTTTAGTATTACTATTTGCTGTAATTGCTCCCGCAAATTCATTTTGTCCGTAAGCATTACAAATTTCTCCTTGATAACCTTTCTTACGAGCTAATTCCATCATATTATCAAGTTCTTCTTTATCCATTTTAGAACCTGCGCCCAAAATTGTTCCAATATAAGACATATCTTTTATATCTTCGTCACTCATAATAAGTCTTATAAATACTGGGGCTGTAAACGTACTAACTTTGGCATCATTTCTTAAATTATATTTTTCTTTATAACTTGGAAATTCTTTAATAAAAGTATTTAATTTATTAGATAAATCAGGAGTACCATTACCGCCAATGGAAATAACCTCCGCTCCACTTAAAATTCCTGTATATAAAGTTGTTACTAAACCAAGACCAATTTGAGACGGAATATTTTTAATTAAAACATCTCCATCATTAATTGGTGCGTCTAAAAATAGCATTTTTTGAGCCGCGGAATTTATACTAAAATCTGTATGACTAATTGGTTTAGCAGGACCCGTAGTTCCACTACTATTTATAATTAAAGTAACTTTTCCATCTTGATAAGCTGCTGCTTCCTTTTTAACATTTTGGCTATTATATAATTCTTCATAAGTAGTTATACCATCATGTTTTTCTTTAGCATTGGCTACCACTACTTTAATATTCTTTTCATTAATTACGGGATTTAAAGGTAAAAAACATTCATCCATTACAATTAAATCTAAATTACATTCTTCTACATTGTGTTTCATTGATGGAACAGCTTTCATATAATCGATATATTTACTAGTTGCTCCCAGTTTACTTACTGCTAAAAGGTTAACTATTTCTTCAATACTACCATTAAGCATTACTCCAACCATTGATTTATCATTAATACCTAATTCGTCTAATCCATTTGCAGCTTTATCAACAAGTTCTAAAACCTCTCTATGTGTATATCTTTTTTTCGTTTCAAAAACATAAATAGCCGCCTCATCTAAATGTTTTAAAGCATAATTTTTATAGGTTGTATAAAAAGTATTATGTACATCAAAATAAGCTTTTTCATTATCTCGATAATTAACAGTCCAAGGTTTATCAACATATACTTGTCCTGTAAGTGGTCCATATGTTTTTCCTAAATGAATATCTCTTAAATATAAATCTCTTAATATTTTTTCACTAATATTATTATTTAATTCCATAATTTTCCCTCCAAAAATCTACTTTAACTATATTATAATAATTATTTAAATGCAAGAAAATATTTACACTAATGTATCAAATATGATACAATTATTACGGTGATTTGACGTATGAAATATGACCCTAGTTATGTTGACTACTCCTACGATGGTGGACTTTTAAATGAAATATTTATAAAAGAATTTATAAGATTTCGCAAAGAAAATAATTTAACCCAAGATTTATTCTCGAAATTTTCTAATGTTCCCCGTGAAAAAATAGCTCGCATTGAAAATGGTTCTCATTCTCCAAGTATTTTAAATTTATTAAAAATATTAGGCCCTATTGGCTATACTATAAAAATAGTTAAAGTAGACCATAATAATATTCAAAATTAAAAATTTTTGCTATAATATAGTAATGGTGATTATATGAATAGATATGAAAGCACTAAAAAAGTCAGTTTAATTGGTATGTTAAGCAATATTTTTTTGCTTGTCATAAAATTTGTAGTCGCCTATATTTCTCATAGTGAAGCTCTTCTAGCCGATGCAGCCAACTCTGGAGGAGATATTTTTTCTTCTCTAATGTCTTATATTGGTAATAAAATCGCGAGTCATCCTAGTGATGAAGACCATAATTTTGGTCATGGCAAAGCTGAATATATCTTTTCTTTATTAATAGGTATATCTATGCTTTTAGTTGCTTCTAAAATATTTTACGATTCTTTTTGTTCTATTTTAAATCATAGTCAATTTATTTTTTCCTTTTATTTAGTAATTGTTTGTATTATAACTATTTTAATTAAATTAGCTTTATATTTTTATTGTAAATTAAATTACAATAAACATCATAATATTTTATTAAAAGCTACTATGCAAGATAATCGTAATGATGCTATATTATCTTTTGGTACTCTTATTTCCGTTATGTTAGGTTTCTTTGGCTATTACTATTTTGATGGTATCCTTGGTTGTTTAACCTCTCTTTATATAATATTTACTGGAATATCTATTTTTATAGAAAGTTATAAAATATTAATGGATGTTTCCTTAGCTAAAGAATATACGGACGAAATAGTAAAATATATTTTAAAAAATAAAGATATAAAAGATGTATCAGATTTTTCGACTATTCCTACTGGTTATAAACATATTGCTATTTTAACTATTAATGTTGATGGTAATTTAACTACTTTTAAATCCCATGAACTAGCCGATAATTTAGAAAAAGAAATACCTTTACAATATCATAAAATATATAAAGTAATAATTCATGTAAACCCTATTTGATAATACTTTTCGGATAGGGTTTTCTTTCGTCTGTTAATCCAATTAAATAATCAATTGAAGTATCATAAAACTTAGCTAACTTTTCTAAATGATAAATAGGAATAACTCTAAGTCCGGTTTCATACCTAGAATATTGTACTTGTGTAATTTTTAATATTTTAGCAATATCTTCTTGTTTTAAATCTTTATCATTTCTAATTTCTTTTAATCTTTCAATTTTCATACGTTTACCTCTATTTAATTTTGGCACAATACCACTTATTTTGCTTGACTATATATCCAATTGGTTATATAATTTAAATATAACTAAATGGATATAAAAGAATAAGGAGAATAAGAATGAAAATAGAAAGATTAGAATTAAGTAATAATAAACTTAAATATATAGTTATAGGTGTAATAATAACCTTATTATTAGTAATATTAATAAATTATTTAACTACAAGAGCAAGTTACAGAAATACGGAAAGTATAGAATTAGCTAAAGGAACAATAAATTATAGTTTAGTAGATTTAGAAATAGTAAGTATAACAATAGATGGTTCTCCAAGTGATATTATGCCTGGGGATGGATATGCATTAAAAGATACAAGTTATTGTACCGAAAAAGTAGGAGACACCGATACACCAAGTGATACCATAGAATTAACATATGAAAATGGGATATTAAACATAACCCCATATACCACAAAAGGAACAAATTGTTATTTAGAGTTTGAGAAATATGTTCCACCAACTGCGGAAGATATGTTAGCTAAATTGGAAACGGCCAAAGGAAGCCAATATTCAATAAGTACATTAAGTGCACCAATGACAAAAAACCAAGAGGCTTCTACAAATAAATTGTATAAATATCCTGAAGGAAGCGATTATACATATATATTTAGAGGAAATGTAACAGATAATTGGCTCAACTTTGCTGGCCATACTTGGAGAATAATAAGAATAAATAGTGATGGAACACTAAGAATAATATTTTCATGCGCCACCGAAGATTGTTTTACAACAACAGGTCCTGAAACAAATGCAGTAACAGGTAGTGCGTATAATTCTTCTATTAATGATAATACGTATGTAGGATATTATTTTGGAACCCCAAGTTCAAGTAGTTATGAAGAAACCCATAAAAGTTTAGCCACAAATCCAAGTAATGTAGCAACAGCAGTAAAAGATTGGTATAACGGAACTGGAGCTATGTCAAGTTATGAAAGCAAAATAAGTGGAAGCACAGGTTTTTGTAATGACCGGAGTTTATATGTATCAAGTGGATATGGAAATGGTGCTGGAAATCAAATCTCATTATATGGAGCATATGGAAGATTTGTAGATGCCAGTCAGAATGGTTTAACAAGTGTAACACCGAGTTTAAATTGTAGTAGTAATGATTTATTTACTTATAGTAAAGATGCTGGAAAAGGGAATGGAATATTAGAGGTACCAGCAGCATTAATAACCGCTGATGAGGTAGCATTAGCCGGAATGTTATATGATTCAGCAGTAACAAGTAATTGGTTATATACGAACGAATATTATTGGACTATGTCTCCGTATAACTGGTACGGTGGTGGTGCTCACGTGTTCATTTTGACTACCGGTGGCTCTCTCAGCAGCTTCGGCGTGTACTGGACTGCTCCTGGTGTGCGTCCAGTAATAAATCTGAAAGCTAATATAAGCATTACCGGAGCAGGAACAACAGATAATCCATTTGTTGCAACATAAAAAACTTGTCTATACTGCTTTTCATTCTTATTCATGTATAGACAAGATATTTATCATTAGGTAGAGAGTAATCTCTATCTTTTTTATAAATAATTATTTTAAGTATTTAGGGTCATTAGTTCTACCTAATAAATAATCCGCGGAAATATTATATTTTTTACAAATAGTATATAAAAAAGAAGTAGCAATACTATTTACACCTCTTTCATAAGAAGAAATAGTCGAAAAAGCAGTATTAAGTAATAATGATAATTTAATTTGTGTAATTTTATTTTCTTTCCTAAATTCTTTTAATCTTTTACCGCTTAATTCTTTATTTAAATCTTTATTAATATATAATTTATAATTAATATTATCAGTTAAATTAAAAATATAATCTAAAGAAACATTAAAATAGTTGCATAAATAATTTAAGTGTTTAATAGGCATAATATAATCTTCAGTTTCATAATGACTATATAAACCTTTATGTATTTTTAATATATTAGCCATTTCTTTTTGAGTATTTCCTACTCTTTCTCTTAATTGTTTTAATCTTTCATTGTAGTACATACTATCACCACAATAATTTTCTCACGAATAATTAGTAGATTAAAAAAAGGACGCGAAATAATGCAATTTTTCTTGACTTTGATTATAGCAGATATTATAATTTAAATATAAGTTAGAAAATTACAATATGTTTGATAATAGAAAGGAAAATAATATGAAAATAGAGAAATTAGAATTAAGTAATAAGAAAATAAAATATATAGCAATAGGCTTTATAATGTGTGCAGTAATATTCATATTAATAAACTATTTAACAAGTAGAGCAAATTATCGAAATACCGAAAGTATAGAACTTGCTAAGGGAACTATCAATTATAGTATTGCAGATTTAAATGTAATAGCTATGTATAAAATAGAAGATGGGGAAGATGTAGAAATAACCGAAATGCCAGGAAACGGTTATCAAATAAATACTACAAAAAGTTATTGTTACACGACTAATAAAGAAGAACATGATACAAAAGTAACATTAAGCTCCGATAAGGATGGCAATATAGTAATTGGTAATTTAAAAAAAGGAAGCAAATGTATATTTTATTTTGAAGAATATATTCCGCCAACTCCAGAAGGCATGTTGGCTAAATTGAATGAAGCAAAAACTAAAACTGGCGAAGAAAAATTTACAACGTCTAAAACTGGAACAAAATTTGATGGAACGGACCAAAGTGGAATAATGAAAGTAACTGGAATTGACAATGGAGATAATGGAAATACTTTATATGAAGCTCCAGATAATGATGGAACAAGTTATTTCTTTAGAGGACAAGCAAATAACAATTGGGTAGAGTTTGCTAATAAAAGATGGCGAATAATCCGAATAAATGGCGATGGAACATTAAGATTAATATATCAATGTGGAACTGCAAGTTGTACTGACACAAGAGGTAATAATACCCGAATAAATGGGAGCACCGGAATTGCATATAAATCTTCTCCAGATAATGATAATACCTATGTAGGATATTATAATTTAGGAAAAGCCAGTAGCACTTATGACGAAGCCCATAAGGGAACAACCCCAAGTACCATAGCAGAATATTTGAATACTTGGTATGGAAGCAACTTAGCAACATATGACAAATATATAGACCAAGATGCCGGATTTTGCAATGATAGACAAAAAGTAACTGGTGCAGGCTCCTCAAGTTATGATTCAGGAACAGGAGCAGGAACCTCAGCAACAAGTTATGCAGCCTGGGGAAGAGTAGCAAAGAGTAATTCTACTAGACAAACACAATTACCAACATTAAAATGTGGAGTAAGTGCTACAACAGCAACAGCTCAAGAAACGAGTGTAGAAATAGATAATGATGCTTATAAAAGAGACTTATTTACAAAAACCGGAGCTAGTAAAGGAAATGAATTGCTACAATATCCAATAGGGCTAATAACCGTGGATGAGATATTATTAGCTGGAGGTTTTTATGGAACAGCAAATTCAAGTTATTACTTATATACGAACAAGTCTTATTGGACCATGTCTCCGTGTCGCTTGTACACTGACGGTTATGCTGGCGTGTTCGTTGTGTATGATAGTGGCGACTTCGGCAGTGCCAGCGTAACCAGCACTAATCCTGGTGTGCGTCCAGTAATAAATTTAAAAGCTAATATAACTTTCTCAGGAGGAAATGGTTCAGTTGATACCCCATTCGTAGTAGCAACTTAATACTTGCCTAAACTGCTTTTTCTTATTCAAGTTTAGGCAAGATATATTGAACTTATTGTAGAGTGAAAACTCTACCTTTTTTATTTTTAATATTTAAATTAAGAAAAAATAGTATTGAATTTAGTTTTAATTTTTAATTTCCAAAAAACTAATTTAATTTAATCAAAATATAAAGACAAAACAAAAATAATATGTTAAAATAATTTTAGTTATTTAAGAATGTATTAAAGAGGTGTAGCATAAATGGCAAAAGTAATATCATTAGTTAATCAAAAGGGAGGAGTAGGTAAAACTACTACTAGCATTAATTTAGCCGCTGCTTTAGGTGCCGAGGGGAAAAAAACACTTTTAATTGACCTTGACCCTCAAAGAAATGCCACGACTGGTTTAGGCTTATCTAATGGGGATTATACTCATGATATTTATGAGGTAATGACCGGTTTATGTGATGTAAAAGATGCTATAAAAAAAACTAAATTTAAAAATTTATCTATTTTACCATCAACGATTAATTTAGCCGGGGTCGATGTAGAATTTGTTAAAAAAATGCTTGATAATCCCGAATTCCATCAAAATGAACAATTAAATTTAGCTATTAGTAGTATTAAATCTGACTATGATTATATAATTATTGATTGTCAACCCGCTTTAGGTTTACCCACCATGAATGCTTTAGTCGCAAGTGATTCAGTAATTATCCCCGTTCAATGTGAGTTTTTTGCTTTAGAGGGAATTACCCAATTATTAAATTCTATAATTATGGTCCAATCAAGTATGAACCCATCTTTAAGAATAGAGGGTGTTCTCTTAACCATGCTAGATGGTCGAACTATTATTGGTTTAGAAGTAATCGAAGAGGTAAGAAAATATTTTAAAGATAAAGTATTTAATACCATTATTCCCCGACTTGTAAGATTAGTCGAAGCTCCATCTCATGGTAAACCTATAAATGTTTATGACCCTAAAAGTAAAGCCACCATTGCATATGCCAATTTAGCAAAGGAAGTGATTTCCCGTGACGGAAACTAGAAAAAAAGCTTTAGGAAAAGGCCTAGAACAATTATTTTCTAACGAAGTTATTAACTTTGATAAATTCGAAGAGAAAATAGTTGACGAAGGCAAAACCAGTGGAGGTATAACTGAAATACCTTTAGAAGAAATCCGTAGTAATCCATATCAACCCCGGGTTAATTTTGATAGTGCCTCTTTAGAAGAAATGGCCGCGTCTATCAAAGAACATGGTATAATCCAGCCCATTATAGTTAAAAAGAGTATCAAAGGTTATGAATTAGTCGCTGGTGAAAGAAGAACGAGAGCTGCGCGTCTTGCTGGTTTAACGACTATACCTGCCATTATAAAAGATTTTAATGATACTGAAATGATGGAAATAGCTCTTATTGAGAATATAGAAAGAGAAAACTTAAATCCTATTGAAGAAGCGAAAGCTTATGAAAATATTTTAAAAATAAATAATATTACACAAGAAGAATTAGCTCATAAATTTTCTAAAAGTCGTAGTTACATTACTAATATGTTAGGTCTTTTAAATTTACCGGAAATAACAATCAAACTAGTCGAGTCCAAAGATTTATCGATGGGTCATGCTCGAGCTTTAAGTAAACTAGAAAATCCTAGTAAAATAAATGAAATAGCATTAAGAATTGTTAGAGATGGTTTAAGTGTTAGAGATACGGAAAAACTTATAAATATGGAAAATCTTCCTAAAAAACACACTATTACTCGAAATTCTAATTTTACTTTAAAATATAGTATATATGAAAACTTATGTCGCGAAAAACTAGGA
This sequence comes from uncultured Bacilli bacterium, assembly GCA_947628145.1. Lineage (GTDB taxonomy): Bacteria > Bacillota_I > Bacilli_A > RF39 > UBA660 > Caccenecus. Next base: position 43,273 of record CANQYU010000003.1, read on the forward strand.
GTAAAAGTTAAAATAAATAATAAAAAAATAGAAATACCATATAAAGATGACGAAGAGTTAACTCGAATTTTAGAAAGCTTAAATATTTCAGTCGAGGGAGAATAATATGGACTTTTTAAAAAATATCTTAGAAATATTTTTAACCAAAAAAGTATTAGGTACTATTATTACTATTTTTAGTGCCTTCATTTTAGTTGCTATTTTTAATAAAGCAATATCTAAAATACTTATTAAAGGCAAAAATAAATTTGAAATAAAAAAACGGACATCTATTATTAAATTATTTCAAAGTGTTTTTAAATATTTAGTTTTTGCTATATCCATTTTAATTATTTTAGAATTCTTTGGAATTGATACTAAGAGTTTAGTTGCCTCTTTAGGCGTTGTAGGGGTTGTTTTAGGTTTAGCTTTACAAGATACAGTTAAAGATTTTATAAGTGGAATATCTCTAATCTTAGAAAATTATCTTCAAGTTGGGGATATAGTAACCTATCAAGATTTTACAGGCGAGGTAATCGAACTTGGTTTACGAACTACTAAAATTAAAAATTTTAATGGCGAGGTTTTAATTGTTGCTAATCGGAATATTGATACTATAATTAATGCTTCCCAAAAGACAGCTCATATTTTATTGGAAATTCCCACTGGTTATGAAGAAAAAACCGAAAAAGTCGAAAAAGTTTTAAATGAAGTTATAAAAGAAGCAATTGCTGCTAAACTTATTTTAGAAGATAGTAAATATTTAGGAGTTAATAATTTAAGTGCTCATTCCGTAGATTATTTACTTAATATTCATTGTGACCAAAATAATCGTTATAATATAAGAAGAGACATGTTAAAAAGAGTAAAACTAGCCTATGAAAAAAATAATCTAAAAATACCATTTAATCAAATTGAGGTGCATCATGGACAAGACATTTAAATTACATAGTAAAGTCGTAATGAAAAAACCTCACGCTTGTGGCACCAATGAATGGCAAATAATTCGAGATGGTGTAGATATTAAATTAAAATGTTTAGCGTGTGGTCGGGAAATTATGTTAGACCGTTTAGAATTTATACGGAAATTAAAGAAAGTAATTGGAGGTTCTAATGAAGAAAAGAAATCTTAAAGAACGTATAACTCTTGACCCTATTATGACTTTAGTTATATTAATTGTTATAACTATTGTTGTAAGTGGTTTTTTAGGGTTATTAGGAGTTCAAGTTAATTATCAAACTATTGCTAATGATGTTACTTTACAAACTACGGAAAGTTTAGTATCTGTCGAATCATTATTTAGTTTAAGTGGTTTAAAATATATATTTACAACCACGGTAGCTAACTTTGTTTCTTTTACCCCTTTATCAAGTTTAATTATTGTTTTAATTGGTATAGGCGTTATGGAAAAAAGTGGTTTTTTAAAAACAGTTGTTACCATATTAACTAAAAAAATTAAAAAGAAGACAGTTACTTTTGCCATAGTTTTGTTTTGTATTTTATCAAGTGTTATGGGTTATTTACCCTATGTTATAATGATACCTTTAAGTGCATTAATATTTATGTATGGAAGACGAAACCCTTATATTGGTATTATTGCTTCTTATGCGGCTTTATGTGCTGGTACAGGTATTAATGTTCTTTTTACCAGTAGTGATTCTGAAATTTTAAAAGGAACTTTATTAGGGGCCCATATTATCAATCCCACTTATAATTTAGGCACAACCTCTTTTGTCTTTATCATGCTTGCCGCGGTTATTTTAGTTGCCATTGCTATAACAGTTATAACAGAAAATTATATTGCTGAAAAATTACCTAAATATGATTTTCCCGAACCTGAACTTGAAGACGATTTAGTTATTACTAATAAACAATTAAAAGGTTTAGTTTTTGCCACTATTGCGGGTTTAATATACTTTGTTTTCTTTATTTATTGTATTATTCCGGGTCTTCCTTTATCAGGGGCTTTACTTGATTATTCTCAAACTTTTTATATAGATAAGTTATTTAGTGCCGACTCTTTCTTTAGTAATGGTTTTGTCTTTGTCGTAACGTGCTTTTTCGTTATTTTAGGTTTATTTTATGGAATTGGAGCCAAAACTATTAAAAATAATAAAGATTTATGTGATGATTTAGGTCATAGTTTAGATGGTGTAGGTAAAACTTTAGTATTAATTTTCTTTGCTTCTACTTTTATCAGTATTTTTAAACGTACTAATATTGGTGAAGTTATTATGGCCGCTTTAGCTAATATTTTAACTATTGAAGGCTTTGGTACTTTCCCTTTAATTATTTTATTATTTATAATAAGTGCTTTAGGAACCATTTTCTTACCTAATTCTCGGTTTAAATGGGCTATTCTAGCCGGTATTGCTGTTCCAACTTTAATGGACGCGGGTATTGCCCCAGAATTTATTCAAGTTATTTTCCGGTTTGGAGAATCTGCTCTCATGGCTTTAACCCCAATGTTTGCTTATTATGTTATTTATCTAGCTTATCTCGAAAAATATAATCAAAATACCAAACCTATTAATTTATTTAAAACTATTAGATACCAGCTTCCCTATAGTATAGTAATAGGTTTAATGTTATTAGCATTATTAATTATCTGGTTTATTATTGGTTTACCAATTGGTGTAAATGGAGTTGTAAGTATCTAACTCCTTTTTTTTGACATTTTATAAAAAAAAGACTATAATAGAAAAGCTCTTTAAGGGGGAAATGTTATGAAAAGAGAAAAATTAAGAGTTATGGCTAGTGCTTTAGCTCTCGCTACTATATTAAATAGTTGTTCTGTTACAATTAAAAAGAAAAATTCTTCTTCAACTACACCATCTTTAGTTACCACGTCTTTAACAGAAGATTTAACTAATGAAAAAGCATTTGCTATTTTATCAGGTAATAATACTGTTAGCTTTTATTTTAGTCCGGAATTAACAAGTACATTTACTAAAATAGAAGATGGTCTATATTCTTTAGAACAAGGGTATTTACCTTATCAAATTATTAATAATGAAACAAGCAAAATTGCAACTACGACAGAAAATAATCAAACTTTAATATCTACATCTAATGATTTAGAGGGTTATATTGGGGTTAAAGAAGAATATATTCCACTTTTAGATTTAAACAAATTATTAAATGATGAAGTTTTAGCTAAAAATCCTAGTTTAACTACTGAATTAAAACCATATTCTTTAGAAAAAAATACTTATCTTATACCAACTGGCTATGAATTATATTGTTTAGATAATAATCTTGCTTATCCTCTAATAGAAACCGAAGAAGGTATAGTTTATAGTATTCCGAAAGAAAGTTTATCTAATTATATTGCCGTTAATACCTTAGTTGCTAAAGCCCTAAGTAATGGTAATTTATTAATGACCGAACTAACTAATAGATATTATGATTCTAAAAACTTGGTTAAATAAAACCATGTTTTTTTATTTAATAAAAACAAAGTATAAGCTTAAAAAAATTAAAAGAACGTGTTATAATATAAAACGTATAGAAAAAGAGGTAATTTTATGAGTTTAAAAGCCGGTATAATTGGTTTACCTAATGTTGGTAAATCTACTTTATTTAATGCTATAACTAAACAAAATATTTTAGCCGCTAACTATCCATTCGCGACTATTGACCCTAATGTTGGTATAGTAACAGTTCCCGACGAACGTTTAACATTTTTAGAAAATTTATATCTTCCTAAAAATACTGTTCCAACAACCTTTGAATTTACTGATATTGCTGGTTTAGTCAAGGGAGCTTCTAAAGGAGAAGGTTTAGGTAATAAATTTTTAAGTCATATTCGAGAAACTGACGCAATCGTTGAAGTTGTAAGAGCTTTTGATGACGAAAATATTACCCATGTTGAGGGCAAAACTAATCCCATTAGAGATATTGAAATAATAAATGTTGAATTAATATTATCGGATTTAGAAATAGTAGATAATCGTTTAGAAAAAATTATCAAAAAAGCCGAGACTACTAAAGAAAAAGAAGCTGTTTTAGAAATGGAAGCTTTAAAAAAAGCTAAAACTAATTTAGAGCAAAATATTCCTTTAAGGAGGGTAGATTTTACTTTAGAAGAAAAAGAAGCTCTTCGTTCCTTTAATTTTATTACTTTAAAACCCTTAATATATTGTGCTAATGTTTTAGAAGATACTCTTGTCGTGGGCGATAATGCTTATACTTTACAAATAAAAGAATATGCTGGTAAAGAACAAAGTGGAGTTATCGTTATGTCAGCTAAATTAGAATCTGAATTATCCGAACTATCTGACGAAGATAAAAAAGCCTTTTTAAAAGAGCTTGGTATTTCTAGCTCAGGTTTAGATAAATTAATTTTTGCTACTTATGACCTTTTAGGTTTAGCTACCTTTTTTACGAGTGGTCCTGACGAATGTCGCGCTTGGACTTTTAAAAAAGGCATGAATGCTAAAAGCTGTGCCGGTTTAATTCATAGTGATATTGAACGAGGATTTATTAAAGCCGAGGTAACTAGTTTTGATGTTCTAAAAGAATATGGTTCTGAATTAAAAGTTAAAGAAGCTGGTAAACTCCGTTTAGAGGGTAAAGATTATTTAATGCAAGATGGCGATATTGTTTATTTCCGATTTAATGTTTAGTCTAAATTCTTTTAAGAAACATATAATATTATAACTTAAAAGAATTTTTTTTATAAAAAAAACCATCCTAATTATGGAGATTTACGTTAAATTAAAATTATGATATAATATAAACATAAGGAGGTAATTATGAATAAATTATTATCAAAGACATTTCTCTGGATGTTTTTAGGCTTATTAGTAACGTTCGCGACGGGCTATGTTGTATCTATTAATGAAAATATGGTAAATACTATTTTTAGTGGTAGTTTATATTGGCTCTTTATTATAATTGAATTAGCTTTAGTTATATTCTTTTCTACGAGAATATTTAAAATGAAATCTACTTCCGCTAAAATATGTTTTTTATTATATTCTTTTGTAAGTGGATTAACATTTTCTAGTATATTTTTAGTATTTGATATATCATCAATATTTTATGTCTTTTTAATCGCGGCTTTATTATTTGGTATATTTGGTCTTTTTGGTTATCGAACTAAATTAGATTTAAGTAAAATAAGCACTTATTTATTAATGGCTTTAATTGGTGTTGTTCTATGTACTATTATTAATATTTTCTTAAATAATTCTACTTTTGATTTAATAATCTCTATTATAGCTATTTTAATATTTACTATTTATGTCGCCTATGATATTAGACAATTAAAAGTACTTAAAGAAGCTAATTTGGATGACGAAATATTAGCTATTCATGGAGCTTTTGAACTATATCTTGATTTTATCAATATATTTATTCACTTGTTATCTATAATTGGCGATTCCCGTGATTAAAAAAGACTAAGAGCTAAAATTCTTAGTCTTTCTTTTTCCAACGACTAACATGGGGTACTTTTTCCCATGTTACTGTTTTTTTAGCTAAAGCTTTAATAGCGCAAGTAATATAAGTAAAGAAGAATAGGGGACTAAAAAATATCGCTTTTATTTGCATATTTTTACTTAAATTAATTGTATCTTTTCTTGAATTTAAAACCAGAGCTATCTTAATTATCATAATTAAATATATTATAGTAAAAATAGTTATTAAATTAATTAAAGAATTAACAAATAAACCTTTAAATAAAAACATATTAATAATTTGTTTTAAAACAATTAAAAATACTCCGATAATTAATAATATATAAGGTTTCATTCCCACTATTTCACTTATAATAGAGCCATAGTTAATATTATTTTTTAAACATTTCTTAAATAAAGGAATATATTTTTTTCTATTATCAAAATATCCTCTAATCCAACGCATTCTTTGATTAACCGTATTTTTATAATAAATAGGTTGCTCATCATAAAACATAGCTTCTTTATTATAAGTACTTGTTAAATTATTTAACATAGAATATAAAGTAAGCTCATAATCCTCGGTTAAACTATGAAAAGGAAAACCATGCCATTTTTTAATTAAATCTCCGGCAATATATAAACCTGTCCCTGATAATATCACATTTCTTGTTTGACTACTTTTTCGGGTATTAACATTTGCATTTAAAAAAGTAAAAGTAAGTCCGGAAGAGGCCGCGATAATAGAATCATTCCCATTTTTTAAATTTCGTTCTCCCGTGCCTATATCATAACCCTCAATATAAGATTTTTCCATATTTTTAATAAAATCTTTATCTAACACATTATCAGCATCTAATATAAAATATATATCATAAAATTTCTTTTCTCTTATTAAATCATTAATAGCTTCATCAATTGCATAACCTTTACTTTTTAAATTTGTATTAACTCTTATAATTACGCGAGCACCCCATTTTTTAGCAATCTGAATAGTTGGGTCTTCTTCACTTTCCACAATAATTACGACATCTTCCATGTTAATAGGGCGTGTTTGTTCTTTAATACTATTTAATAAATCTTCAATAACTAAAGACTCATCTCTTGCCGGAATTAAAATACAAGCTTTCTTAAAACTTTTTCTTTTTTCTTCCGGTAAATTTTCATTTTTAAAAACTATAACTTTCATTAATAAAAGTATTTCTAAACTTACCACGACTAAAATAACACCTAAAATTTCCATAAAAACCACACTTCCATATATATATTTAAATAAATTATATCACAAAATTAATAAATAATAAAAAACTTTAAAATTTCTTGACAAAAGCCCTAAAAATGTTTATCATATTATCTTACAAACAGGAGGGTTTTTAAATGAAAAAATTTTTAACTATATTATTATGTACTACTTTTATTTTAGCACCATTCAAAGTAGAAGCAAAATCTTATAAATTTAATTATTATTGTGACACTAAGCAAAACTTTGACGACACAACTTTTTATAAGACATGTCATATTGAAATTACTACTGATTTTGATATAAATCATATTAAAGGTAATTTAATTTTAAAGAATGCTACTCTACAAGATATTAAAACCAAAGGGGATTGGAAAAATAATAATGGTTTATCAGAAACTATTGATATTTCTTCCACAACTTCTCATAAAGGAACTATTGCTATTGCTGATTTAGTATTTACTGGTCCTTTAGCTGCGACTGAATGTGAAACTAGTTTTGAACCATTAATTGCTGAAGAAAATATTACAGCTTGTATAATCGTTGATAATGAATATTATGGTAAAGATGGTACAAAAGTAACTGCCGAAAAATATTATGAAGAATGCTATAAATATACTTGTACCGTAGTTGATAACAAATATTATTATAATCATGAAGGTAAAGCCGTAAGTTATGCTCAATTTCAAAAAGATTGCGCAGAAGTAGAAAGTCCTCAAACCGGTATTGATTATGGTTATATTATTTTACCTTTAGGCATAATATCTATTATAGCTATTATTAAAATAGCCAAGAAAAATACAAAAATTTATAAAATATAGTTGAAAAAATTAGATAATATGTTATAATTTATATTATCTAATAAATGCGAGTGTAGTTTAATGGTAGAGCTTCAGCCTTCCAAGCTGATAACGTGGGTCCGATTCCCATCACTCGCTCCAGTGACGTTTCTGTTCGAACTTTTATAGTTTGAACTTAACATATATAATCAATCCGTTCGGGTTGAT
>CANQYU010000004.1 GCA_947628145.1 uncultured Bacilli bacterium
GCTAGTAGAATGCTTGCTAAATCTAATTATCATATTCATACCGATTCAATTAAAGAAAATATTATTCCTAAATTAACGGAAAAACAAAAACAATATGTATACGCGGAAGAAGATGACGTTTTAAATGTTGCTTTATTTGGAATGACTGCAAAAGAATGGCGAGATAAAAATCCTAATATTGAGGGAAATATTCGAGATTATACGGATTTAAAACATTTACTAATTTTATGTAATTTAGAAAATACAAATGCTGAACTTATTAATGATGGCATACAACAAAAAGAAAGATTGATAAAGCTTAATAATTCAGCTATTAGGCAAATGAAAATATTAGCAAATGATAAATCTATCAAAGAATTAGAAGATTTAAATAAAAAATTAATAAATACTAAATAGTTATGACAATTTAGAAAACAAACTTGCATATTATCAAAGCCAATATAAGGAGAAAAATATCTATGAAAATTGAAAATAAATTACAAAGTATTAAAGTAATTAACGACTTAGGATTGAATAAATTTCCAGAACAACTGTTTAAAAGCGGTGAGGAATCTAAAGTTAAAAAATTTTTAAAACAATATCCTGCTCAATATTATGCTATTAGAGATAAATCTAAAGCTGGTGGAATATTTAAATTAAAAGTTGATTCTAACAAAGTTTTAGAAGAAATAAAAGATTATGATTTATTTACTATAAATGTGAGTTCTATAAATTATGTAGAAAATCAATTATTGGTTGGTGAAATAGAACTTTCAAGTAATAATGAAATTTATGCCATATTAACTACAAATCCACAAGCATCAGTTAGAGATGCCATAGAACATCCAGAGTTTAATATTAAAACAGACATTTTTAATAATGCTTTATTAAATAAAATTCCTCATTTTAATTTTATATATAATTACTTAATATCTCACAATTTAAAAGATGTAATTGTTGAATTTGCCCTTTTTAATAAAGAGGTCGGTATTAAAAAAGAAAAAATTATTATTTATGAATTAAGAACTCATTATTAGAAAATTGTTATGTTTCTCCTCTACTCCACCAGTAAGTAATAAATAAACTTGTAGTTTGTAGAAAATAAATCTTAAAGAGCTAAATATGCTCTTTATTTACGCCCTTGAAAAAAGTGTGCTTTTATGTTATTATGTATTTATCAAGGAAACTTGCATAAAATAAAAAAGGAACATTCAATATTTCAGTGTTGAGTGTTACCAAATAAATTGTGTAGCACCTAATTCAAACTGTTTGAGTTAGGTGCACTTTTAATTTAGAATTACAAAAAGTAATGCTATAAGTAAAAGAATGACAATGATTAAAGCAAAGATTAAAAAATCTTTCTTATACATCAAGCATCACCTCCAATCTATAAAGATAGAGGCAGCACCCAACTATTAAATGTTCCTAATAATATTATACCAAACATTTGTTTTTAAAGCAAGTTCTCTCCTAAATCAATATTCATTAATTTTTAGTTTATTATTTAAATATTTTTTAAATTAATCTAGTCAAAACCTTATTTTTAACTTATAATTAAGAAGAGGTAATAAGGTTGAAAAAAATAATGACTAAATAAGCACGAAAAAAAGATTTTGAGAAAAATCGCAAAATTTTAAGTTTATAATAACAAAAATAAAATGTTGTTGTAGGCATTGACTGAAAATTCTCAACTAGAAAACAAGAAATGATTTTCACATAGATAAGGTTCCGTGCTCAATAAAGGCAACACTCATTTGTACACCAAGAATAATCGACACATATAATTATACGGGTTTAAGATAAGATTCTTAACACCACTCACCTCGCCGTGCTCTGTAGTGTACCTGCAACAAATTGTTATTATAAACGAAAAAGTTTAAAAGTCAATTTTTTCAACTCAATTTGTGCCTTTCAGAGGACTGAAAGGACGAAAGAAAGGAATGTTAGTTAATTATGAAAGAATTAATTTTAAAAAAATGTAATAGTTGTAATGCTCTAGTAAAAGTTATCCAAGATTGTCATTGCCCTTGTGATATTTCTTGTTGTGATGAAAAAATGACAATTATGGAGGTTAATAGTACTGATGCTAGTTTTGAAAAACACGTTCCCACTTATGAAATCAAAGATAACAACTTAATAGTTAAAGTAAATCATGTCATGGAAGAAAAACATTTAATAAAGTGGCTCATGTTTCTTACTGAAAATAAAGAAACTACTGTCTACTTTAAACCAGGAAAACCTGCCGAAGCAATATTTCCTTATGAAAAAGGCACTCTATATGCTTATTGCAATGAACATGGTTTATGGAAATGTAATGTAGATTAAGAAACTCTCAAAAATGAGAGCTTTTTTTATTTATTGTTATTAAATTTTCAAACTAAAAAAAGCTTAATTTCTCTTAAGCTTAAAAATCAATTGGCTGCCCTGGTTGGGTTCGAACCAACGAAATTATAGGGTCAGAGCCTACTGCCTTACCACTTGGCCACAGGGCAATAAAAAAATTATCAAGAATTTTTATTAGTTCTCTCTAATTTTATTGTTTTATGTTCTAAAGAATGTAAGTAATCCATTAGACAAGTCTCGGTGACATGAAAATATCCCATTTCTTGTAAATCTTGAACTTTTTTTTCATTCCATAATCCCATATTTTGCATTGGAATAGCCTTTAATTCCCCTGTATAAGTATTAATTCCAATAATATAAGTATGTATATAACACATATTATTTACAACATTTTCACAATATACTTTTTGTAATACTTTATTTTTTCTTTTAAGTAATCTTGTTTTCAAAAATAAAAGAGGCTCATTTATCACTAAATCATCAAAACTCTCATTATTTAAATCCGTAATGGCTAAAACCTGTTTATTTCTTAACATTTGAATTGTTTCTTCTAAGTTTTCTGGTTTAACACTTGTTAAAAGTTTAAAAAATCTATAACTTTCTTTTTTACCTTGAGCCTTTACCTCTGTTTTTATTCCACTTTGATATATATCTAATCTAATTTCTTTATCTTCTAACTCTACATCAAAAGCATAAGAGTCTACATATTGTTTATCCGTCATTTGTCTTCACCTTCTTGAAAATATATTATAACATAAACTTTATAAATAGAACAACAAAATATTATTTTATTCTAGAAATAGATACTAATTCATTTTGGGTAAAAACTAGTTCTATTACTTTTATTCCATCCCATGTTCCATCAACAATTGCTTCTTCTTGGTAATTTAAAATTAATCTATTATCCAAGTTAAACCCCGGAGTACAATATTCACTAAGTAAACTAGTTATCGCCACATTATGTGTAAACATAGCAATACATTTATCCGCGTCCGTGTCTAAAACTTTATTTAAAAACCGAAGCATTCTTCTTTTTACATCATTAAGGGACTCTCCTCCACTTAATTTATAATTAAAATCATTTTCTTGCAATTCATTTACCATCCGAATTTTTTGATTTCCTAAATTACCTATAACTCTTTCTCCTAATTCTTTACAAATATTAATTTCTAATTCTAAATTTTTAGCTAAATATTTAGCTGTTCCCAGACTCATTACATAATCTGAACTATAAATTACATTTACTTTTTGTAAAAAATTTTCTAAAGCTAATTTTCTACTTTCTTCTTCCCCAGCTATACTTAAAATTCTTTTTTCTCTTCTATCTGCTAAAGTTTCACTTTCGGGAAAATTAAGATTATTCATCGTAAAACCATTATTAATTAAATATATTGTTGTCAATCAATAATCACTCCTAACACACCATAACTAAAAATAAGCATAATTATTCCAGCCATAACTACCCCTCCAATTGCCGCTAGAGCCGACTTTTTCTTATCCATGCCCAGCATTGAAGCTATTAAACAACCTGTCCATGCGCCTGTCCCAGGAAGAGGTATTCCTACAAATAAAACTAAGCCTAAATATTTTAATCTTTCTATTTGGGCTTTTTTACTATTAGCTTTATTTTCTAATTTAATTACTAACTTTCCTAGTTTTTTACTTTTATTTTTTAAATAAGTAAATATTTTGGTAATAAACCACAAAATAAAAGGAATAGGAATAATATTCCCTAAAAAACAAACCATAAAACTAGGAACCATTGGGGCATTCATTAATTTAGCCGCGATTAAGCCTCCTCTAAGCTCCAGGATAGGTAATAAAGAAATAACAAACATAACTAAATATTTCCCATACCATAAACTAGTTATGCTTCCAAATAAACCTACTATAAACTTTGCAATTTTATTGGCCATATAATTACCTCTATTTTAATTATAACGAAAATTTAAAATAAATCAAGCAAACATACTTAAAAACCTTATTTGTTTAATTTCTTTTAGAAACAAAATCTAAATTATAAGCTTTTAAATAATTTTCAAAATTAGAAACATCAAATATTTCTTTAAATGGTCGATGTAAATTTTCTGTATTTAAATAAGAATTTAATAAATCAGGCTCATATCCTCTAGCTATTAGTTCATTTTTAAACTCTCTAATTTGCTCTTGATATGTTCTCATAAATAAATATACTTCCCCTTTTTTACTTAAAATTATGCTTCGTTCCTCATCATGAAGAGTTTTCTTAGTACTTATAGCATATAAATAACCATCTTTAATTAATCTTGCAATTTCGTCTTTTTCTATTTCATTAAATCCTGAATTTAAATTAATTTCTAGCACAATCCCTAATTGATTTATTTTTCGTAAAATAAAATAAGTTAAATCTAATTCTTTAATAAATTTTAAAGCTGGAGTTTTGGCAAGCATTTCTAAACATTCTTTAACTGTTAAATTAGAAACTAAAATTGTATCTAAATTAAAACCATCTTTTAATTGATAATTATTATTTTGAAACTCTATAATTGAATTTATTTTATTACAATTTTTATTTGAAAAAGAATATGGTTCATTAATCATTGATATTAATATAGAAACATCTAAAGTATCTATTTTCCCTTTAAACTTTACTAAAGCCGCGGCGATTAATTGTTCAAACGTAATCGTCATGTTATCCCTCTTTCTCGGCTTTCTATTATACCTTATATCCTATTTTTTAGCAACAATAAAACTATTTATTTACAAATTAAGACTTTTAATTTATAATTTTTTAAGAGAAAAGAGGAAAAAATAATGCTTAACGTTGTTTTATTTGAACCCGAAATACCTGGAAATACTGGGAATATTATGCGTACCTGTGTTGCCACTAATACCACTTTACATTTAATTAAACCTTTAGGCTTTTCTTTAGAAGAAAAATATATTAAAAGAAGCGGAGTTAATTATATAGATAAATGTAAATATTATGTTTATGAAAATATTAATGACTTTTTTGCTCAAAATAATGGAGAATATTTCTTTTTTACCCGATATGGTCATAAACCCCATTCTACCCCTAATTTTAAAAAAATTAAAAAACCTATTTATTTAATTTTTGGTAAAGAATCAACCGGTATTCCTCGGGCAATATTAAAACCTTTTATTAATCGTTGTTATCGTATTCCTATGACCGCGAATGTCCGCGCTTTAAATTTATCTAACTCTGTTGCTATTGCTGTTTATGAGGTTTTAAGACAAAAAGATTATGAAAGCTTACTTTTTGACGAACCTCATAAAAGTAAAACTTTCATTGAAGAAGCCTAAAATAACCTTTAGATTCTTTTTTATATAAAAAAACTGGTTAACAACCAGCTTCTTTATCACAAGAATTACTTTTTAATTCTTTAAACAACTCATCAAAAGTTGCTTTTAATTCTTTTTTCTCGTCCGCATTTAAACCTAACCATGGATCCGTTTGGCTTTCTACTGTTCCCTCATGGAACCCAATAATTTCGCCATTTTTTAAAACCACCACGGTTGGGGCATATAATCTTTTTTCTTTAGTATCATATTCTTTCTTATTACTTGTAATTTTATATTCTGTTAAATATTCGTCTAAATATTCTAATATATCATAATAAGCGTCGGTACCTTTCTTAGTATTAACAACTTTTTTCTTTTTAACCTCAAAAGTTGAACGAATATCTTTAACATCCACATAATATAAATTTTCTAACTCATTATCATCAAAGCTTTCAATTAAAGTTTCTACCATGCTTCGACACCAAGGACAACTATTAAAACCAAAGTATATAACTCCGGTTCCATTTTCTAAAACATCCAAAATTTCTTCGTCAGTTTTAATTTGAACGGGATTATTTTCTTTTAAAGAAACCTCTAAATAATCTTTATCACTATCATTTTTTGTGCCATTTAAACTTTCATATTGTTTTTTAAATTCTTTTGAAGACTCTGTTGCTAGTCGTTCTTGAATTTCTGGTTCTTCCTCTTCCTTATCTTTATAATCCAGATAAAATTTAAGGCCCACAGCTAAAACTAACACAACCCCAATAATTAGTCCAATTATTCTTTTCTTATCCATAACAACACCACCTAAATATAGTTTAGCTCATTTCTTTTAAAATTTCAACCTAAAAATCTTACGTAAACAGCCATCACACATACAAATAATAATATTGCTAATAATACAATAATTATTCCACTATTGCGGTTATTAATCTTTTTATATTTCAAAAGCTCACTATTTACATTCTTCTCTTCCATAAGTCCACCTTTTTTTCTATATCTATATTATAAGATATTATGAACTTTTTATATAGCATTAACTTTTAAATTATGTAAACTAACTGTTAATTAAAACTTATAGTAGACAAAATACCCCTTTTTATAGTATAATGTTCTTTAGTTATGAACTTTATTTATTACTTTTGAAAGGAAGATTTTTAATGAAAAATACTAATATGACTACGTCCGTCGTCGCTTTAGGTGGCCTTGGTGAAGTCGGTAAAAATATGTATGTCGTAACTCATAATGACGAATTAATTATTATAGACGCGGGAGTAATGTTCCCTGAAGATGACCTTTTAGGTATTGATTATGTTATTCAAGATGTCAGTTTTTTAAAACAAAATGAAGACAAAATTAAAGGTTTATTTATAACTCATGGTCATGAAGACCATATTGGTGGTATTTCTTTTCTTTTAAATTCTGTCAATATTCCGAAAATATATGCTTCTAAAATTGCTTCAGATTTAATTGTTAAAAAACTTATTGACCGTAATCTTAATTATGAAAATATCGAAATAGTTACCGAAGAAAGTGTTATTAAAACCAAATATTTTACTATTGAATTTATTGGTACTACTCACTCTATCCCTGGTTCTTTTGCTATTGCGGTTCATACTCCTAATGGGACAATCTTTGAAACCGGCGATTTTAAATTTGACTTAACTCCTATTGGTCCAATGGCTAATATTCATAAAATGGCTGAATTAGGGAAAAAAGGAGTTACTCTTTTATTAAGTGATTCCACTAATGCTTTATCCGAAGGCTTCTCTAAAAGTGAATCTAGTGTTGACGAAGCTTTAAATGATATTATTTCTAAACATTATGGTCGGGTTATTATTGCCACTTTTGCTTCTAATATTTATCGTTTAAAACATATTGTTGAAACTTGTCGGAAAAATAATCGTAAAATAATTATTGTCGGTCGTTCTATGGAAACTAGTGCCGAATTAGCAGTTAATAATGGTTTAATTGAAGATAAATCTATCTTTATTGATAATAATCAAGCTAAAAGTTTAAAGAAAAAAGAAATATGTATTTTATGTACAGGAACCCAAGGTGAACCTCTTGCTGCTCTATCTCGTATTGCGAGTGGTATGCATAAACAAATAACTTTAATGCCTGACGATTTAGTTGTCTTCTCTTCTTCCCCTATCCCCGGAAATGCCGCTAGTATCAATCGGGTTATTAATAAGCTATATTTAAAAGGAGTCAAAGTTTATACTAATAAAACTTTCACTGATGTTCATACATCTGGTCACGCTAAAGAAGAAGAATTAAAATGGATGTTAAGAATTATTAATCCTAAATACTTTATGCCTATGCATGGCGAATATCGTATGTTAAAACAACATGGGGAAATTGCCGCGGCTTGTGGTATTCCTAAGGAAAATATCTTTATCTGTGAAAATGGCGAAATGTTAAACATCAATAATGGTATAGTTACTCGTGGTGAAACTGTTAAAAATGGTGATGTTTATGTTGATGGTTCTCGTATAGGTGATATTGGTTCGCAAGTCATTAAAGACCGTAAATTAATGTCTAGTGATGGTATTTTAGTAACTATTTTAAATATTAACACTTTAACTCGTGAATTATTAATTAAACCTAATGTTACTACAAGAGGTTTCATAATGGTTAATGAAAATCCCGAATTAATTAGTAAAATTGAACATAAAATAACTGAAATAGTTAATAAATTTTTAAAAACAACTACTTATAATTATACGGATTTAAAAAATCAAGTTATCTTAGAACTATATCCTTTTATTAATGAACTTACTGGTCGACGTCCTATTATCCTACCTGTTATTATGGAGGTAAATAAAGCCAGTTAAAAAAAAATAAAGACTAACCTTTATTTTTTTTTTATTTAAAAATTTATTTTAAAATATTCTTCGGCTTCTTTTCTATTTTTAGCTTGTAAATTATAGTTTCCATTTAATCTTATTCTAACTTTTAAAGGAAATAATTTTTTTAAAGATTTACCATAATCTTCCCCATCCTCAGGTATTTCTTCTTTAAGAACTTTTATTTCCTTATTTTGTTCATTAATGGTAAATCTATAAGGAATCGAAAATCCACTTTCTTGAATGATTTTTCCCTTTTCTAAATAATAGCTATCTCCATCAACTAAAGCATAAACATAAACATTATTTTTAACTCTTTTTGTTCCTAATATTTCCATATTAACAAACCATTTTTCATTTTTTATTAAATTCTTTTCTTCTTCTTTCACCACATAATTTATTAATTCTCTTTTTAAAATTTTCTTTGATGGTATAGTTGTAACATTTAATAAAAAGTTAACTAATAAAACACTAAATAAAATAACTATTAAACTTATTCCTAAATATTTTTTCATAATCTAACTCCCTAATTAATTTTAAACTATTATAGCATAACTTAACCTAAGCTCTTTAAAATTTTAAGTCGTTAGACAGTTATTTTACTTTAATATTGCATGTCTTAATTTACCATCTTTAGTTTTTTCTAAATAAGTGACTGTAACTTGAATTTTAGGTTCAACAAATACTCCCTCTTCCCGAAAATTAATAAATTGCCCTTTAACTTTCTTTAAAGCTTTTAATTTTTTAATAATATCATTATTTTCTCCAACACTTACTTTTCCCACATAATATAATCCATCTTTTCTTTTTTCCCCTAGAAATAAACTATATTTTTCTTTATTAAAAATAAATCCATGAATATAAAATTCTCCATCTTTTATATTTTTTATTTTAAGCCAAGTATCTACTCTTTTATTAGGAATATATAAACTATCTTTTTCTTTAGCAACAATTCCCTCTAAATTTAATTTTTTTATTCTTTGAAACAACTTTGCGCCATCATTATACATTTTCGTTTTAATAAATATATTAGTATCTTGATATTTATTTAATATTTCTTTTCTTTTTAATAATTCTAAATTAATTAAACTTTTATTTTGATAAATTATATCAAAAGCTATAAAATAAACTGGTATTTGATTTTCTAAATCTTCAGTTATATTTTTTAAATGATTTCGCTTTTGTAATAGTTGAAAACTTGGTTTTCCCTCCTTTAAAGCAATTATCTCTCCATCAAAAATAACTTTCTCATTCTTCTTAATTAATTTTTGTATTTCCTTTAATTCCGGATAAAAATTAGTAATATCTTTACCATTTCGACTTATTATTTTAAAACTTTCTTTACTTACATGAATTAAAGCTCTTATTCCATCAAATTTAACCTCATAAATATATTTTGAAGATTTAATTACCTTTGGAATTTCTTTTAAAAGCATAGGTCCAATTTTATTATTATTAAACATTTTTTAAACTTAACTCCAAAGCCGTCATTAAATCTTTAATATTTTTTTCTTGTTTAACTTTTGGCTTTTTAATTCTTTTGCCCTCTAACTTAGCAGTTAAAGCATCTTTTATTTTTGCTTGTTCTTCGTCAACTAATTCTTCTGGTTTAAATTTCATTTTTAAGGAATTAATTAAACTTATGGCTAAATCAAGCTCTTTTTTGGAAAATTTAGCTTCCCCCACCTCTTCCGGAATTACTATTTCTTCTAAAAAATATAAAGTATTCATAATGAGTCCATCTCCAGTAAGTCTTAACGCCACATAATAAAACTTAGTTCCAATTATTGTTTTAGCAATAGCAACTTTTTTAGTAGTTTCTAAAGCTTTTTTAAATAAACTAAAGGCTTTACTTTTCGTACTTGTACTAACAAAATAACTTTTTTCTAAAAATATTGGCTCTATTTCTTTTATATCTACAAACCCGATAATCTCAATAACTTTTTCATCTTCACTTTTTAAATTATTAAATTCTTCATTACTTAAAGTTACATAATCATCCTTTTTATATTGATAACCTCTAATAATATCAGTTTGTTTTACTTCTTTTTTACAATGCGGACAATATTTTATATATTTAATTCTAGTTAAACACTTTTTATGCAATTGATTAAAAGAAACATCATTATTTTTAATAATAGGTCTTATTTCCACTGGTATACTTACTAATCCAAATGATATAGTTGTTTTTTTCATAAACTTAGTCACCTATTATTAAAGTGGAAGAAAATATCACTTTTATACCAAAAGAAAACTATGTTATTCTTCTAACATAGTTAAATCTTCTTTATTTATACTTTCATATATTTTATTAGCCGTTTCCAAAACTAATAAAGGGTTTTTAGATATGGCTGTTTCGCCACTAAACATAATAGTTTTTACGCCTTTTTTAAATACCTCATATAAATCTATCGTTTCTGCTCTAGTTGGAAATAAATTAGTTTTAAGAGTTCTTAAAAAACCAGTACCTACGACTAATTTTTTAGTTGTTTTTAGAGTTTTCGTAACTAATAAATCTTGAATTCTTCCTAAATTATAAGGCTCAATAACTCCTAAATCTCCTCTAGCAATCATTATTCCCTCACTAGCCTTTAAAATTTCTTCATAGTTATTAATAGCTTCTTTAGTTTCAATTTTACTCATTATTTTAGTCGTAGTATTTAAAGCTAGTTCTTTAACTTTTAAAATATCTTCTTTATTTCTCACAAAAGAAAGAGCCAGCCAATCTACCCATAAAGAAAATGCTTGTTTTATATCTTGTTTATCTTCTTCACTTAAAAATTCCACAGTTTTATTTAATCTTTCTGAGTACACCTTTGCTCCATTTTTTAAAGTACCTTAAATTTCTTATTTCCTAAAAAACTTAAAGCAATTTGGGCATCGTCAATTAATAAAATATCATTTTCTTTTAAATTAGAAATATTTGCCGAAATTTCCAAATCTTCATATAAAACTAAAATATCATTTCTTTTTACGATTCTATTTTCTTTTAATTTAATTCTAATTTCTGGCCCTTTAGTATCTACCAATGTTTCTATTTTATATCCTTTATTTTTTAAAATATTTATTCTTTTTACTATATCTTCTAAGTCATAATCAATATGAGACATATTAAACCTAATAATCCGCATTCCTTTTTCATATAACTTAATTAACATTTCATTAGAATTAATACTCGGACCCATAGTACATATATAATCTGGTTTCATAATTACCTCTTTTTAACAATTTTTAAAGTATATCATAAAAATAATAAATGTCAAGAAAAAGAAGAAACTATCTTGCTTCTTCAATTGCTCTTGTTTCTCTAATAACATTAATTTTAATAGTCCCTGGATATTGCATTTCGGCTTCGATTTTATCTTTGATATCTCGGGCCATTTTATAACTTTTCGCATCATCAACTTCATCTGGTTTGACAATTACTCTAATTTCTCTACCAGCTTGAACTGCAAAAGTTTTTTCTACCCCCTCAAAAGAGTTTCCGATTTCTTCTAATTGACTTAAACGTTTCATGTAATTATCTAACGTATCATTCCGCGCTCCCGGTCTCGCCGCAGATAATGTATCGGCAATCTCTACTAATACCGAAATAACACTGGTCGCATCTTTATCTCCATGATGGGATTCTATCGCATTTATAACTACATCGTCCTCATGATACTTACGAGCTAAATCGGCCCCAATTTCTACATGAGAACCCTCAATTTCAAAATCAATAGCTTTACCTATATCATGAAGCAAACCAGCTCTTTTAGCCAAAGCTACATTTTCGCCTAATTCTTGAGCCATTAATCCCGTTAAATTAGCTACCTCAATTGAATGTTTAAGAGCATTCTGACCATAACTAGAACGATATTTTAACTTACCTACTAAATTAATTAACTCCGGCTCCATTTTTACAATCCCTAAATCATATAAAGCCTGATTACCAACCTCCATAATTTTAGTATTAATATCTTTTAAAGTTTTATCATAAACCTCTTCAATTCGCGCTGGATGTATTCTTCCATCTTTTATTAAAGTTTCAATGGTTACTTTAGCTATTTCTCTTCTTAAAGGGTCAAAAGAAGAAATAACAATAGCCTCCGGTGTATCGTCAATAATTAAATCTACACCTGTGACTGACTCAATTGTTCTAATATTTCGTCCTTCTCTTCCAATTAATCTTCCTTTCATTTCGTCATTAGGTAAATCAATTGTACTAACCGTTTGTTCACTGGCAACATCTTCCGCATAACGTTCCATACTTGAAACAATTATTTGTTTTGCTTTTTCGTGAGCCTCCAACTTGGCATTTCTCTCCGCGTCTTTAATATAATCGGCAATTTCTTTAGCCATATCGTCTTCGACTCTCTTCATAATTAAATCATGAGCTTTTTCTCTTGAAAATTTGGCAATTTTCTCTAGTTCTTCTAATTCTTGTTTTAAAAGTTCATCCATTTTAAGCTCTTTTTCTTGTAATTCTTTTTGTTTTGCTAATAAATTATTTTCTTTTTCTTCGATTGTTACATCTTTCTTTTGTAACATTTCTTCTCTTTTATCTAAAGAGGCTTCTCTTTGTAACAATCTAGTTTCATTGTCTTTAATCTCAGCTTTTTTTTCTTTTATTTCTTTATCAGTTTCTTGTTTTAATCTAAATGACTCTTCTTTAAGCTCCATTAAAGAATCTCTTTTATATTTATCTGCTTCTTTTTTGGCATCTTCAATTAATTTATTAGCTCTATTTTCATTTTGATTATTTTTTATTGTATTAATAATTAAAATAATCCCAATTCCAACAAAAAATCCAATTATAAGAGTTAAAACGGACATTGCATTAAAATCCATTTTAATATCTCCTAACTTTATATATAGATTATAATAATATCTATAACCTAATTATAAAGGTAATTTCCTAATTAAGCAAGAAAAAAAGAATAATTTCTTTATTTTGTTAACTATTATTCTTCTTTTTCTTTGGCCTCATCTAAAAAACCATAATGTTCCCGAACTTTTTTCTCTATTTCATCTCTTAATTCGGGATTTTCTTTTAAATAAATTTTTACATTTTCTTTGCCTTGACCAATTTTTTCGCCATTATAAGCATACCAAGCTCCACTTTTTTCTAAAATATCTAAAGACGCGGCAATGTCTATTAATTCTCCCTCTCGAGAAATACCTTCCCCATACATTATATCAACACAAGCAGTTTTAAAAGGCGGCGCAACCTTATTTTTTACCACTTTAATATTAGTTTTATTTCCCACTATTTGCTCGCCTACTTTAATTTGTTCGGCTCTTCTAATATCTAATCTAATAGTCGCATAAAACTTTAAAGCTCTTCCTCCTGGAGTTGTTTCAGGATTACCAAACATAACTCCTACTTTTTCTCTTAATTGATTTATAAATATTGCAGTTGTCTTAGTTTTATTAATTGTTCCCGATAATTTTCTTAAAGCTTGTGACATTAATCTTGCTTGTAAACCTACATGGCTATCGCCCATTTCTCCATCTATTTCAGCTTGAGGTACTAAAGCGGCAACCGAGTCAATAACTATAATATTAACTGCTTCACTCCGTACTAAAGCATCACATATTTCTAAAGCTTGCTCTCCCGTATCAGGTTGAGAAAGTAAAAGCTCATTAATATCTACTCCTAAAGCTTTAGCATAAACTGGGTCTAAAGCATGTTCTGCATCAATAAAAGCAGCTCTTCCCCCTAATTTTTGAGCCTCCGCAATTGCTTGTAAAGCAATAGTCGTTTTTCCACTTGACTCTGGACCATATATTTCAATAATTCGTCCTTTAGGAAAACCTCCAACTCCTAAAGCAATATCTAAAGCTAGTGAACCACTAGATGTTACATCAATTTTGGTATGCTCTTCACTACCAAGTTTCATTATGGCCCCAGCCCCAAATTGTTTTTCAATATCTGCTAAAACTTGCTCCAGGGCTTTATCTTTATTCTTTTCATCCTTAACTTGTTTCATTTTATAATTCCTTTCTTAGTGCACTTTCATTTTATTATAAAAAAAAGTATTTGTCAATAGTTTTTCGAACAAATGTATATATCGTTCCAAGCTTGCTAAATTTTTAACAATATGCTAAAATGATTTTAGGAGGTAAGTATGTCAATTTATGAAACTTTAATGACATCAGGTTTTGAACTTGAAAATTATAAAGGCAGTCCTGAAGAAAAAATAGCTTTAAGAACTCTTGCAACCGAAATGGTCCCTTCAACTGATTTTACTTTTGGTGAAGAAGAAAATTCTAAAGCTAATTTTGCCGAGGTATTTAACTTTTTACTTGGTTTAAGTCCTGAAGCTCTAAAAGAGGGAAATAGCCTATTAGTTGAAAGATTATTTAAAATCAAAGCTGATGCTTATATGAATTATAGTAATGCCCGAAGCTGGTATCTAAGCAATAAAGAAACTTTTGATGCTGCTTATTCCGCGGTATTAGACTATATGCGAGAAAATAAACCCGATTTATTTCCTAAAACTAGATAACATTCTAGTTTTTTTAAAGCATTAAATCCCTTTAAAAAGCATATAAATTATTTGACATATTCTAAAAAATGTGTATAATTATTAATGCAAGTACATGGCAGGGTTATCATTTCTTATAAAGTGTTTATTGCCAAAAATTTGGAGTAAAAGTATTTTTAAAACTGCTAGAAAAGAAATTACCTAAATAAACTCCCTATAAGAAAAATAACTATCCTTTGTATTTAATTTATAGAAAGGAGAAATAAAAAATGGCTAGATATATTGGACCAGCTTATAAAAAATCTCGGAGATTAAACTTTTCTACTTTAGAAAATGGCAAAGATTTAGCTAAACGTCCATACGCTCCCGGTCAACATGGTAATGACCGCCGTAAAAAATTAAGTGAATATGGTGTTCAATTACAAGAAAAACAAAAAGTTAAAATCATGTATGGCTTAAATGAAAAACAATTTAGAAGATTATTTGAAAAAGCTTCTAAAATGAAAGGCGTAACTGGCGAAAATATGTTAAGATTATTAGAATCTCGTTTAGATAATGTTGTTTATCGTATGGGACTTGCTAATACTAGACGTGGAGCAAGACAAGTTGTTAACCATGGACATATTACTGTAAATGGTACTAAAGTTGATATTCCATCTTACTCTTGTAAACCAGGTGACGTTATTGCTGTTAAAGAAAATTCGATGGGACATCCCGCTATTAAAGCTTCTCTAGAAGCTAAAAATAGTCTTCCTGCTTTTGTAAACTTTGATGCTAACAAAATGTCTGGAACTTATGTAAGATATCCTGAAAGAAGCGAACTTAACGCCGAAATCAACGAATCATTAATTGTTGAATTCTATAATAGATAATAAAAAAACTATTCCCGCGAATAGTTTTTTTAATTGTCTTCTTTAACCATTTTAACTACTACTAATTCTTTAGTATTAATTTCTTTTATTACATCTCTTACTTCTTCTATAGTAATATCTTCGTATATATCTTTTAAATCAGGAACAATATCTCCATAATAAATAATATAATTTTGAATTAAATTATTAACACTTTCGACATCTTCATAATTAAGTACTAAAGTAGCAATCGAAGAATTAATTTTTCTCCTTAAATCTTCCTCATTTATTTCTAAATTATTTAAAGCTTGAACAATTCTTTTTACCGCTTCATCCACATATTTACTTTCAATTGTAATATCAATAATTACATAATTATCGTCTACATATCTTGCTGTATTCATAAATGTTATTAACTCATCTTTAAGCATTTCTTCTTTTAAATCTGATGTATCGCCAAAATTACTAGCTAATATAATACTTAAAATAATATTTAATTTAACTGGCGAAATTTTTTTAAAAACTTTTCTTTCTATTTTAAGCCCTATCTTAGCTTTATCCACCTCTACTTTAGCTTTTATAGTTAAATTATTTTTAACAACTCTTCTTGGTTCTCTTATTTCTTCCCTTATTGGTTCTTTATATTCTTTAAATTTCTTTTTAGCTAAATTATCATTAACTAATTTTTCTATTTCGTAAGGTTCCACATTCCCCGTTACTATTAAAAACATATTTTTAGGATGATAAAATGTTTCATAAACTAACTTAATATCTTTTAAATTAATATTTTTAATATCTTCTATTTCTCCCGATATTAAATATTTATATTTTTCTTTATGATATATACATTTATTAAATTCATTATGTAAATTATTAAAAGGTTGGTCTTTCCCCATTTTTATTTCTGAAGCAATAATCCCCTTTTCTTTTTTTATAATTTCTTTAGTAAAAAAAGGTTCAAATACATAATCTAATAAATTATTTAAATTATCTTTTATTTTATTAGTTCCAAATACTAAATAACTAGTATATTTATATGTAGTAAAAGCATTTATATCGCTTCCTAAAGGTTCAAATAAATCATTAGCTGTTTGATTTTTAGAAATATTAAATTTAATATGCTCCATAAAATGAGCAATTCCATTAGGAACTTTTTCCAACTTATTATTAACTTTAAATTCGGTATGAATAGAACCAAATTTTACATTTAAAGATAAATAAAAGCTTTTAGCATATTCATTTTGCCATATATAAATAGGTAATCCTTCATTAGAAACTGTATAATATATTTCTTCATCAATACCCTTTATTTTAATTTTTTCCATCTTGCTTCTCTCCTTCTAAAACAAAGAATATATTTGGCTTTATTTTATTAGCCACTTTAACAATTTCTTCTTTGGTTATATCTTTTATTAATTTAATTCTTTCTTCAATAAGGGGTAAATTATCAAATACTTTAAATACATAATTATTAATAATACCCGCCGGACTATCTAAAGCTAAATTAAGTGAAAAAATAAAATTTTCCTTAGCATATCCTAATTCTTCTTCACTAAACTTACCATTTTTCATTTCTCTAAAAGCTTGCGCAATTAACCTTTTCGCTTTTTTAACATCTTTTTTATCAATCGATGTTTGAATTACTAATAAATTATCATATTTAAGATACATACTTTTTATTCCATAGCATAAAGAATTTTTCTCTCTTAATAATTGATATAATTTAGAATTAAGTCCCCCAGCTCCTAAAATATAATTATAGAAATAAAAAGTTATTATTCTTTCTTTTTCACTTAAATTTTCTAAATTATATATTTCTACTAAACTAGTTTCAACAAAGTTACTTTTTTCTAAAATATTTTTCGTTTTCTTTACTCTTTTATTATCTACATATAATTCTAATTTTTTGGTTTTAATAACCGGATTTTTAAAATATTTAAATATTAAATTAGCTATTTCGTCCATATCGACATTACCAACAATAAAAATATCGCATTGGGAATTCATTAAATCTTGATAAGCTTCATATAAAGTTTTAGGGGTAATAGCTTCTAATTCTTCTATAGAACCCATAACTCCATAACTACTCGGAGTGTCATCCCCTAAATTTTTTAAAGCTTTCTTTAAAGCTACTCTGCTAATATCTTCATTAATACTTAAAATCTCATCATGCATTCTATTTTTAACAATTTTAAAATTCTTTATATCAAACTCGGAAGCTTGAGTAAAAGGCTTTAAAATCATTTCAAACGGTAACTTAATAATTTCTTCTAAATAATTTTTATCATTTACATATTTTGGCTCTAAAAAACTTAAAACAAAAGATGTCATTAAAGTATGTCCTACTTTATTTACTACTCCATAAAAACTAGCTTGATATAATTCTTCTAATTTTTTCCCGACTTCTTTTCGACTTTTATATTCTTGGGAACAATCAGTCATTATATCCGCGAGCATTGTTTTAGCTACATCTTTTTCTTTCTTAGACTCATCTCGAAATATAATTTCCATATTAACTGTTTTAAATCTATTAGTTTTTATTGTATATATATTAAAAGATGGGTATTCATATTTTTTATATTCCATAATACACCTCATTTTTTATTATAACACAAATAACTATTTTTATTAATTTTTTCCCTATTGTTTTAAAATTAATTTAATTGTAAACCTAAAGCTAAAATCCCCATAAAAATCACAAAATAAAATAATACAACTCCTCCATAATTAACTAAAACTTTTTTCATAATATTACCTCTTTTCTACGAACATTATATCGCATATACATATGTTCGCTCAATAGCAAAATTTAAATTTGACAAATATTTTTTAAAAAGTGTCAATACACTTGTTTGACAATCATACGTTTTTGTGTTATTATGAATGTGGAGGTAATAAAAAATGGAAAAATTAAAACAAATAACTGAAAAACAAAACAATGTTTTAGATTATATTAAAAAGTTTTCCGCGGAACATGGTTATCCCCCATCTATAAGAGAAATAGGAAAAGGTTTAGGCTTATCTAGCCCTGCGACTGTTCATACTCATGTGAAAAAATTATGTAATGCTGGATATTTAAAAGTTGATAATAATAAATTTAGAGCGATGGAGCTTTTAGTTGATAATGAATATGCGGAAAAAGACGAAGAATTAGTTAAAGTTCCTCTTTTAGGAAAAATTACCGCGGGTTCTCCCATCGAAGCTATCGAAAGACCTAATGAATTTTTTAGTCTTCCTGCCAGTTTAATTCCTGCGAAAGAAACTATTTTCACTTTAAATGTAAGTGGTGAATCAATGATTAATGCTGGTATTTATGATGGTGATGTTGTAATTGTCCAAAAGCAAAGTACGGCGCGAAATGGTGACATCATTGTTGCCATGACTGACGCTAACGAGGTAACTTTAAAAACTTATTATAAAGAAAATGGCCATTTTCGTCTTCAACCTGAAAATGATACTATGGCCCCTATAATCTTAAATAATGTTACTGTTTTAGGCAAAGCCATTGGTTTATATCGAAAATTTTAAAAAGAGCCTAAATAGCTCTTTTAATTTGTTCTAATAATTCTTCTATTTCTAAAGCATTTTCGTCAAATAACTCTAATCTAAAAACATTAACTCCCATCTTTTTTATTTCGGCAATTTTATTTATTAAATTAATTTCTTTATTAGCCATTACATGAGTATAATTATCTTTAATTACTCTAAAGCTTCCTTGTTTATTTTCAATACTATATTTTTTATTTTCTGTTAAATTTAAAGCTCGGAAAAAATCATATTTCATGACCATTAATTCTAACTTACCATACCCTATAATTTCTATTTCTACCTCTTCTTCTAAATGTTCTAATAACTTAGCCATTTGACTCAAAGTAAGCTCAGGACTTAAAGTTACTCTTTTTACTCCCATTTGTTTTAATAATCGAGCATAATAACTATTTACTACATTTAAATAATAATCACTTATAACCTCATTATTATTTCCATATTTTAAGCTTCCTGTTTCCCCAATTAATAGTTTTTTATTATTATATTCCTTATGTTCTTCAATTACTCGAGCTAAACGTAAATAGACATTGCCTAAATATCTATATTTTTGCTCTAATTTTTCCTCAGTCACATATATATAATCTACTTTATTAATTAAAGCTTTAACTTGTTCTTCAGTTCTAGCCAAAGCACTTATTTTTAATGAACTCTTTCTATTAATTACTTTTGGCTCTGAAAAGTTTAACTTTTCCTTATTTCTATTAATATTTTTTCTTTTTTCTTCTAAAGCTTTAATTAATTCCCGGCGTATTTCATTTAACTTTCCAACCGGAATAAATATATTATCTTCTATATCCCCTTTAAATTCATTAAGGATAAAAGGTGTATTTCCTAGTTTACCTAAAATTTCTTTTATTCTTGTTTTTTCTAAAGGACTAGTCTTAGCCTCATTAACTATTTCGCCCCTATATTTTACCTCATTTTCACCAGCTTTATATTTAATTATTAATTGGGCATTTTTATGGGCATATATATCAACATCAACTTTAATTTTTTTCTCTTTGGTATTTTTAATTTCTTCTTCTAACTTTTTATTTACCGTTAAAAGAACATCCCCTAACTCTTTTAAATTAACTTTATTTTGAATAGTAACTATATCGCCCGCCTTAGCTTCATTAATCAGTTTACCATTTTGAGCATATAAAAAATTAACATACATTCCCTCTTTATTAGGTAATCTTATCGCATCTCCTTGTCTAAAATCATGACTAACTTTTATTTTTATTTTTTGCTCATCCCAAGCTATAACTTGCCCAACTTTAACTCCCTGATGGTTAGAGGAGTTTAAGCTTCTAAATTCTTCATCCGTATTTTGAAATAAATATCCTTTTGTAAATCCTCGATTAAATAAACTTTTTAAATTAAATATTTCTTCCGGAGTTAATTTATAGTTAGGCTCATCTAATATTTTTCTTTCTATTCTTGTTACATATCCAACATATTCTGGACTTTTCATACGTCCTTCTATTTTAAAACTAAGAACTTTACTATTTTTAAGTTCTTCCCCATAATTAGTCGTATTAAGCTCTTTAGGACTTAATAAATACTGAGATTTTAAAATAGTTTTAGAATCAGCTTTTAAATCATATAAAACCCGACATAATCCCGCACATTCTCCGCGATTACCACTCCGGCCTAAAGTAAGTGCTGAAAAAAGACATTGTCCCGAATAACAAACACATAAAGCTCCATATACAAATACCTCTAATTCCATTTCGACTGGTAAGGCATTAATTTGTTCTAAACTCATTTCCCGGGCTAAAACAACTCTTTTAACTCCTAAACTTTCTAAAAATTTAATTTGTTCTAAATTATGAGTATGAGCTTGCGTTGAAGCATGAATAGTCATTTTTGGAAAATATTTTCTAATTAAAGTAATTAAGCCCATATCTTGAACTATTAAAGCATCAACCCCTATATTATTTAAAAATTCTATATATTCTAAAACATCTTTTATTTCATCTTCATATATTATTGTATTAACTGTTACATAAATTTTTACTCCATATAAATGGGCATATTTAACTGCTTCTTCTAATTCTTCATTTAAAAAATTTTTGGCAAACTTTCTAGCTCCATAGTTTTTCCCAGCTAAATAAACCGCGTCGGCCCCATTATGTATTGCTGCTTTTAAAGAAGCCCAATCCCCCGCTGGGCTTAATAATTCTTTTTTCATAAAACATCACATATATATTATACCATTTAAAAAGGAGAACAAGGTAAAATCTTTTTTAACAAAGATGTTAACTAGCTCTTACCTTCCAAACTCTCCATTTTCATTATATATACCTTACCTAGGAAAATCAATATTATTATTAAAAATTCAATATATTTTACAATTAAAAAGTCAAAATTTAATTATTAATTAATACTTGATTTTCCATATTAGTAAGTTTATTAACATCAACTTGATTAATAGAATCAAATCTTTTTGTAATTTTTTCACTAGTTGTATTAAGTTCTTCCACATTTTTACTTACTGTATTAATACTCCTTGCTAACTTATCCCATCTTTCTTTATATCTTGAAAATTCTAAAGATAATTTATTTAATTCTTCATGAATAACTTTAGCATATTTATCTCTTTCCATATTTTTTAAAATCATTTCAATTACGGTTAAAGTACTCATTAAAGTCGTAGGACTAGTAATCCATACTTTTTTATTATAAGCATAATTAAGTAAATCCGAATGATAAGCATTAACCTCCGCAAAAATAGCCTCGGCTGGTAAAAACATTATAGCTTCATTCGCCGTTTCTCCTGGAATAATATATTTAGTACTAATCGCGTCTATATGTTTCTTAAAATCACTTTTAAAGTTTTTTTCAGCATTTAATCTTTCTTCGGAACTGAGTTTTTTATCAGTCATTCTTTCGTAATTTTCTAAAGGAAATTTGGAATCAATCGCAATTGTTCCCAAGGGCGCAGGTGCATATAAGATAGCATCAACAATAAAGCCATTACTCATTTTATGTTGCAGAGCATAAATTCCATTAGATGTTGCCCCAAAAGCATTTTCTAAAATAAAATTTAAATTTACTTCCCCAAAAATACCCCGTGATTTTTTATCTGTTAAAATACTTTGTAAAGAAATAATATCACTACTTAATCCATCAATTTTCTTTTGAGCTTCATCAATTTTAGTTAATCTCTCTAAAACATTGGCAAAAGTTTTATTGGTTTTTTCTAAAGACTCATCTAATCTTTCCGTTACTTTATTGTTAATATCTGTTAATTTTCTTAAAACACTTTCATTTAAATTATCAAAATCTTTTCTTAAATCACTAGCAAAATTAACTTTAAAATCCCCAATTTCTTTTACTAATTCTAATTCTAACTTTCCTAATCTTTCCATTAATATAGAATCTTTATTTTCTGGCTTTTTAAATAAATTTATTACCAATAAAATAATTGTTACAACTAATAACCCAATAATTACATAATCCATCATTTCCACCTCTACTTTATTTTTAATTTTTTATTAATTAATAAACTAAATATATATGCTATAACTAAAATAACTCCTACTTTAACTAAATATCTAGGCTCTTTTATACTTTCTACTAACCCTACTCCAATAAAACCCCAGAAATATACTAAAAATATTTTGCCAATTAATAAAGCGGTAATAAATTTTTTAGTTTTCATTTTAGATAAACCAGCGACTATATTTACTAAAAAAGCGGGAGTAAAAGGAATAGCTATAATAGTCGTTAATTGTTCCAATTTTAAATTTGAAACATACTCAATTGTCTCTTCACTAATTATACCCTTTTTCTTTAAACGTTTATAGAGCCAAGTTTGAATATTTTTTCTAAATAGTAAAAAAGATGTAAAGCAACCTAAACAAGTACAAATCCAAGAAATAATAAAACCCCAAATATTTCCAAAAGCTAAAAAGTTAATCGTAATAAAAACAAAAAGGGGTAAAATAGGAAGCATAGATTCAATAAATATACAAAAACATCCTACATAAGGTCCCCAAACCCCTAAATTTTCTAAAGCATGCGTAATAAAAGTATCTATAACTTGAAACATAATAATCACTATGCTTATTATAATACAATTCCTCTTTAAATTATACTATAATATTGTAAATTGACATTCCAAACTTTAAAATATTAAATTAATTAATAAAGCTAAACCCATGCCCACCCCAAGAGGGATAATAAAGGCTAAAAAAGTATAAAAATTACTCTTTGTTTCTTTTTTTATTGTTAATAAAGTCGTAGAACATGGTTCATGAAACATCATTAATATAATAAAACATATCGCGGTTTTAATTGTCCAATTATTTAAAAGTAATATTTCTTTTAAAGCACCTACATTAGCAAAATCTGTTAAAGCTCCCGTTTTCAGATATCCCATAAGCATTACTGGGACCACTATTTCATTCGCCGGAAATCCTAGTATTAAACCTAATAAAACTACTCCATCAACCCCTAAAATATGCCCAAATGGCTCTAAAAACTTAATTAAATAAATTAAAATAGCTTTGTTTCCTATTTTTACATTAGCTACAATCCAAATAATTAATCCTGCAAAAATAGCTACTTTAACCGCCCGTCCTAAAACAAATATTGCTCTATTTTTAACACTATATTTAATAGTTTCCCAAATATTAGGTTTTCTATAAGAAGGTAATTCTAAAGTAAAACTTGAAGCTTTTCCCTTTAAAATAGTCTTAGATAAAATAAAACTAACTAAAAATGTAATTACTATTCCTAAAAATATAAACATCGTTAAAATCAAAGCACATAGAGCACTACTGAATTTATTGGTTAATCCTACAAAAAACATTGTAATAATGGCTATTAAAGTAGGAAATTTACCATTACAAGGAACAAAAACATTAGTTAATATCGCTATTAATCTTTCTCTTTTAGAATCAATAATCCGAGCTCCCGTTACTCCGACCGCATTACAACCTACTCCCATACACATTGTAAGTGCTTGCTTTCCACAAGCATCACATTTACTAAAAGCTTTATCCATATTAAAAGCTATTCTTGGTAGTACTCCTAAATCTTCTAAAAAAGTAAATAAAGGAAAGAATATCAGCATTGGAGGGAGCATGACAGAAACAACCCAATATAAAGTTTTATAAATTCCATTAACTAATAAATCAATTATTACTTTAGGTATTTTAATTAAATTTAAAATATTACTTAAAGGTTCTTCTAAACTTTGAAAGAAATTAAATAATAAATTAGATGGTGCATTAGCCCCTTTTATTGTAAGATAAAATATTCCAAACAAAAATAGTAACATTATCGGAATTCCCCATATTTTACTAGTTAATATTTTATCTACTTTTAAAGCTTTTTGCTCATAATTAATATCTTTATAAGTAACAACATTTTTAAGTTTTAATTTAACCTCTTTACTCATTTTAATAACTATTTCTAAACTTACATCAATATTTTCTAAATTTTCTTTTGCTTTTTTAGTTTTATTTCCTAAATTAATTAAATTATTTTCCCGAAATTTATTAATATAATGCTCATTATTTTCTAATACTCTTAAAGCTAACCATTTTTTATTTTTAGTAGTTGCTATTTCTTCTTGAACTAATTTTATTTGAGGTTCTAAAATACCATAATCAAGCTTTAAAAAATCTTTAGGCTGAGCCTTTTTTATAACTCTTAAAAGTTCTTCTAAACCTTCTTTTTCTTTAGCACTAGTTTTTACTAAAGGTAAATCTAAATTCTTTTGTAAAAGCTCATAATTAATTTCTATTCCCTTTTTTAAAGCTTCGTCAATTAAATTAATTACAACTACAACATTCTTACATATTTCTTCTGTCTGTAAAACTAAATTAATTCCTTTATCTAAACTAGTCGCATCACATACCACGACAGCAACATCAAAGTGTTCATCAAAAATAAAATCCGTCGCGACTACCTCTTCTTTAGTTTTAGCTAATAAAGAATAAGTTCCCGGTAAATCATAAAATTCATATTTAACATTTTCAAAAACACAATCACCTTTGGTAAATTCAACTGTTTTTCCAGCCCAATTCCCAGTATGAACATCATTTTTAGTTAAAGCATTATAAATAGTTGATTTTCCCACATTGGGAGTACCTATTAAAGCAACTTTAATTGTTTGCATATTCCACCTCGATATTTTGAGCATCCCTATTTCTTAAAGCAAACACATTATTATTTATTTTAAAAGCTTTAGGGTCTTTAAAAGGACTTATTAAAACACACTTAACTCGCGCTTCCGGTATAAAACCTAAATCTAGTAATCTTCTTTTTAAAGAATTTTCCCCTTTTACTTTTTTAATTATTACTTCTTCTTCTAAAGTAATATCATTTAATGTATTAGTCATTTATTTTAAACTCCTTTAATATAATTTATTAGTTTCCTTAAACTAACAACTACTTTAATATATGCTAAAAAAAAGGACGTGTTATTATGTCTGAAGAATATTTTACTTTAACTAATTATTTACATCAAAACTATATTACTTACGCGATGGAAGATTATTTAGAAATGCTTTATCGAACTCATATCCAAAAAGAAACTTTAAATATTACTAAACTTAGTAAATTACTCCATGTAAAAAAATCATCTTGTAGTAAGATGGTCGCTAAATTAAAAAATTATGAATTAGTTACTAATATTAATAATGAATTATCTCTCACTAAAACTGGTTCTAAAATAGCTAAAGAACTTTATAACCGACATGAAATCTTAACCATATTTTTATCTAAATTAAATAAAAATAATTTTACTTTAGACCAAGTTGAGAAAATTGAGCATTTTATTGACCCCATAACTTTAAAAAATATTCAAAAATTAATTCATAATATAATTTAATAACACTGGTGCTAAAATAATTAGAAGCATAATTGGAATAAAAAATATAACACTTATTATACTAATTTTTGTTGGTAATTTTGCTATTTCCGCTTTAGCATCTAATCTTTGTTTTTCTCTTAAAAATTCTATTTGATTATACATAGAATCAATTATATTAGTCCCATAAGTATTTGCTTGAATCATATTTAATATTGCATTATTTATTGTTTCACTTGGTATTCTTTTTTTAAGAGAATCTAAAGCTTCATTAATACTTTTACCTAACCTAACCTCTTCTAACATATTTTTAAATTCTAAAGATATTTCCGAATCAATATTTTCCACGGTTAAATCAAGGGCATGTTTTAAATTTCTTCCTCCCTCTAAAGTTAAAACTAAAACCTCAAAAAAGAATAAAGCTTCTTTTTCTAATTTCTTCCCTCTTTTTTTAATATTATAATCAAAAACAAAATATTCGCTTCCCACATAAAAAGTTATAGCTATTAAAGGTGCTAAAATAAAACCATATTTAAAAGTAATAAAAATAATACCCCCGATTAAAATAGTTAAAACTAATCTTAAAATTAAGAATTCCCCAACTTTAATATTACTATTTCCTAATTTTTTAACTTTAGTTTCTATTCTTTTAATTGTACTATTTAAAAATATTTTATCAACAATCGTTTTTCTCATAATTCCACCTCAAGTATTCTTCTTACAATTAAAATATATAAAATATATAATAGAATAATAAATACTAATATAATAACTCCTAAAGGTGTTGTAAAAAATGGTTTAAAATAACTTGGATTTAATAAACCAATAATTAATATAAATATAAATGGTAAAAATATTAACATTCTAAACACAAATCTACTGGTCGCCGTTAAACTATTAAGTTCATTCTTTAAATTCTTCTTTTCAAAGAAAGATTTTTCAATTAAAGCAAATACTTTAATAATATCTCCACCGGTTTTATTTAAAAGTGTTAAAGAAGAGGTAATATATTTAGCATCTTCTAATTGAACTCTTTCATAAAACCGTTCAAAAACCACATCTAAACTAAGTCCATAAGTTATATCTAAATAAATTTTTTTAAACTCTTCTTGAATAGGTCCATCAAGTTCTTCTTTCACAACCTCGACTGCTTGCATTATATTTCTTCCACTTTGAAAAGCATTATTCATAATAATAATAGCTTTTAATAAATCATTTTCAATTTTTTTTCTTTTTTGATTAAATCTAATTTTTAAATAAATATCTGGTAATAAAAAGCTAATTATAAATATAATTAGAAAAAACATTATATCAAACTTAACTTTTTGAAACATTAAAGCTCCTAAACTAAGTATTATCATTATAATAGCTATTATAAATTTATAAGCTACATAAAGCATTCCACTTTTATTTTTCTCTTCATAACTTACATATTTATTATATTTAGTCGCATATTTAGTTAAAACCTCGGAATGTTCAAGTACTTTAGTTAACTCTAAAGCTATTTTAGCCATTAATTCTTTTAATTTATCAAATAAAGAAATAGTTATTTCTTTATTAGTATTTATAGTAAATTTAGCTATTCTTTTTTCTAATTTTAAAGTATGTGAAAGCCGAAGTACATAAATTATTACTCCTAAAATAATTATTATTAAAGTTATTTGTAATATTCTAACTCCGACCATTTTAACTCCTATCTATTTCTTTGGTCTTAACTAAAATCTTGCTTTCTATCTGGTAAATTATTATTTAAATTTGGCTCAAATATATCTTCTATATCCGTAATTCCTCGTGCTTTTATTTTTTTATAAACTTTAGGAACTCCATCATATAAAATAAATTCTCCATCTACTTCTCCCGTCTCGGTTAAACCTTTTTGTTCAAAAGCAAATATTTCTTTTAATTTAATTTCTCCATCTGTAAAATCTTCTAATTCGCAAATACTAGTTACTTTTCTTCTTCCATCACTCATTCGCTCAACATTGACAATTAAATCTATTGCACTAATAATATACTCTCTTACCGCTTTAACTGGTATATCCATTCCACCCATTAAAACCATTGTTTCTAATCTATTTAAAGCATCGAGAGGTCCATTCGCATGCATAGTTGTTAAAGAGCCTTCATGTCCTGTATTCATTGCCTGTAACATATCAAAAGCTTCTTTTCCCCGAACTTCTCCGACAATTATTCTATCAGGTCGCATTCTAAGACTATTAATAACTAAATCTCTAATTGTTATTTCCCCATTTTCCGTATAATTAGTTCTTCTTGTCTCTAAAGAAATAACATGGGCCTGCTCCAACTTTAATTCCGCGGCATCTTCAATTGTAATAATTCGCTCATTATCGCCAATAAACCCACTTAAAATATTTAAAAGAGTTGTTTTCCCTGAGCCAGTTCCTCCACATACAATAATATTAAGTTTTCCCCTTACCGCGGCTTCTAAAAATCTGGCCATATAAGGCGTTAAAGTCCCAATTCTAATAAGCTCATCAATACTGCGCATAGATTCTTTAAATTTCCGAATTGTTACAACTGGTCCTTTAGTCGATAATGGTGGAATAACGGCATTAATTCTTGAACCATCTAGTAATCTTGAATCCACCATCGGATTAGTCGCATCTATTGTTCTTCCTAAAGGTTGAATAAGTCTTTGAACCGTTCTTATAATATGTTCGTCATTAATAAAAGAAACACTCTCATCTTTACTTAAAACTCCATCTATTTCAATATATATCTCATTAGGAGAATTAATCATTATTTCCGTAATATTTTTACTATTTAATAACTCTGTAATTGGCCCATATCCATTTATTTCATTATCAATTAAATTATATAAATGGCTCCGCTCTAAATTAGATAAATCATAGCCCTCAATGGTTTTATCAATTAAATCATTAAGCCATTCATCCAAGGCCATATCTTTAGGAATTTCTCTATCAATTAAATTTTCGACTATCTCCGTTCTTAATTTATCTAATAATTTTTTATCTTTAAATATTTCATAATCATTAATTATATTAATTTTTTTCTCTTTACTTTTTATATCAAAAGCATCTCTTAAACTTTGTTTCATGAGCTTGCCTCCTCATTATACATATCACTAATTAATCGCATTAATGTTGTATAATCTTTACTAAATAAAACTGGCATTTTTTCATCTAAAGTTATTATTTTTCCACTCATAACAATACTATCAATATTTTTAATATAAAAATCTTTCGAAATAACATAATCTATATTAGCATTAATTATATTTTTTATATCATATAAACTAAAATATTTTTTAAAAGGCGCTACACTTTCATTTAAAACTACTTTAAAATTTCCATAATTTATATCTTTTAAAATAGTTAAAAGGCTTCGCATATTTTTTAAATCTAAAGGGTCATTAGTAATTAAAAATACTAATTTATCTACTAAATCCATCGTTGAAATATTTATTTCATTAAGGATATGACTTGTATCTATTAATACAATATCATAATTATATACGGCTTTATCAATTATTAATTCTACATATTTAGCATCTATTTTACTTGCTTGTCTTGGGTCTTTCGGACTAGCTAAAACATCAATATATTCGTCATATTTACTTATATAATTCTTAAATTCTTTATAACGATTATTATTATAATCATCCACAAAATTATAAATGCTTTTATTAACATCAATATTTAAAGCGGCACTAATTCCTCCACTAGCTAAATCAAAATCAATAATAAGTACTTTTTTTTCTAAATTTTCATATAAACCTGCTAAATTTAAAGTGGTAATCGTTTTCCCCACTCCCCCTTTAGCCGAAGTAATACATATAGCTGTTCCCTTAGTATTCATTTTATCACCCACTTTTTATTCTATCAATAATTTTCCATTTTGTTTAAAACCCCGAATATCAATTTTAACTTTATAACTATTAATTCCAACAATTTTACCAAAAATACTTTCTACATCTATTTCATTTTTTATTCTTATTTCATCATCTTTTACTAGAATTTCTAAATTAGTTATATCTATATCATTTATTTGCATTAATTTTTTTATTTTTTCTTCTTTCCCATTTTGAGAACTAACCTCTCTAATACTCATCCGACTTACATTTTCTAAGTGTTCTTTCTTATTACTTACTAAACCTACATCCACGACTAAAGCTAAAGCCGCGACTAAAAGAGGAAATATTACAATAAATAAAACTAATACTTGCCCTTTTTTATTCATTTAAAATACTCCTAGAGACCTCTATTTTATAAGGGTTTTTAAAAACTAAATTAAGTCCCGGCGTTAATATTTCTATATCTTTTGATAATTTTAAATTAGTATATTCCACCCCATTTTCAATTTTTATATTGGCCGTGGGCACGATTTTTTCTTTTATTTCTTCTTCTGCATGTCCAGCTTCATATAAATTTACTACATCACCTATTTCGTCTTCTAATTTAATTTTTGTATAAAGTATTCTTCCTATATCAAATACTCCCAGCAATAATAGTAAAAATATCGGTAAAATAATAATAAATTCCACTAAAGCTTGTCCCTTTTTTTTCATTTTTTACCCCTTTTATTGAGTGCTATCTGTTTCCTCACATCTTCCCTCGCCTGGTTTATCCCCTTTAATATATTTTTCGTCTACCATCGAACAAGAAGTTTTCGTTAGAGCATCTTTCAAATATCCCCCAAAATAATTAACGAGAGCCATAGCAATAACACTAATAAGCGCTACAATAAGTACATATTCTACTAAAGCTTGTCCTCGTTTATTCATAACTTTCACCCTTATCATAATTAATCATATAATAAAAACCCTAAAAAGTCAATTTTTAGAGCATTATTTATCATAAAAAATCACTAATTATGATACAATTATTATAGGTGGTTATATGTATTTAAAAGTTAATAAAGAAAAGTATCCTATTCTTTTAGCTAACACCTTTTATAAAAGATTAACTGGTCTTATAGGTAAAACTAATATTAATTATGGTATGCTTTTTCCCAAATGTAATTCTATTCATACTTATTTTATGAAAGAAAATATTGATATTCTAGGCTTAAATGAAAATAACGAAGTAATCTATAAATATGAAAATTTAAATTCTAATCGCATTATTAAAATTAGTAACACCCCTAAAAAAACAAGCATTTTAGAAATGCCTGCTAACTCTACTAAAAAAATTGCTATTGGAACAATTTTAACTTTTGAGGAAGATTAGTCTTCCTTTTTTTATTCTTTAAATTCAAAAATATAATCACAAATAGCTACACTATCTCCCCGTTTTGCCCCTAATCTTTCTAATTCTTCTTCTACTCCCATTCCTTTCAGTTTTCGAGCAAAACGTACCACGGACTCATCCTCATTAAATCTTGTCATTTTAAATAATTTTTCTAATTCTTTTCCCTCTAAAACCCAAATATCTCCCTCTTTAGTAATCGTAAAAGGTCGTTCATTTTTAAATTTATAAACTACATGACTTTCCTCTTCTTCTTCTAAATAATCATCCTGAACTTCTTCTAAAATATCTGCTAATCTCTTAATTAATTTATCTAATCCTTTTTCATTAAGAGCACTTATTTCTATTATTTCTTGAGTAGGAAAACTTTTTTTAAATTCTTCTAAATTATCTTTAGCTGAAGGTAAATCCATTTTATTAGCAATTATTATTTCTTTTTTATTTGCTAGTTTATCACTATATTTTAATATTTCTTTTCTAATAACTAAATAATCATTAATTGGATTTCTCTCTTCTATTGCTCCCATATCAATTACATGGGCAATAACTTTAGTCCTCATTGCATGTCTTAAAAATTTATGACCTAATCCAACTCCCTCACTAGCCCCCTCAATTAAACCTGGTAAATCGGCCATTACAAAGCTTCGTCCATCTTTTAAATTAACTACGCCCAAATTTGGTTCTAAAGTTGTAAAATGATAACTAGCTATTTTTGGCTCTGCTTCACTTATATTCGCTAAAATAGTCGATTTTCCCACGCTAGGAAGCCCTACTAAACCTACATCCGCGAGCATTTTAAGTTCCAATTTTAAAACTTTAAATTCTCCCGGTTCTCCTAATTCACTAATTCTAGGCGCTGGCGTACTATGAGTTTTAAAGGCCGCATTTCCTCGTCCTCCTCTTCCGCCTTTACAGACAACTACCTCTGTATTTGCTCCCACTAAATCAGCAATAACTAAATTTGTATCTAAATCGACAATTGTCGTTCCCTCTGGAACTTTAATAATAACATCTTGAGCATTAGCTCCCTGTCTATTAGCTCCTTTCCCATTTTCGCCTTTTTCCCCTTTAATAATTTTTTTATATCTTAAATCAATTAAAGTTTTAAGTCCTTTATCAACTTTAAAAATAATACTAGCCCCGGCACCACCATTTCCCCCATCAGGTCCACCCATGGCTACATATTTTTCTCTTCGAAAAGAAGTACATCCATCTCCTCCTTTTCCTGCCATAACTTTAATTGTTAATTCATCTACAAACATAAGCTTCACCTAATAATATTTTAACATAAATAATTTAATAGAACAATTAAAAAGAACATATGATTTAGGAACTAATTTTTATTCCCTCATATGTTCTTAATTCTTCTCTTGTTGCTTCATTATCTTTATAATAATATTTACACTCTATTAAAAATACCTCTTCGTCTGTTATAATTGGTTCTAAAACATATAACGCCCCATCTTCAAATTTAGCCATTATTTGTTCTTCGGTTCCATAAAATATATTATCTGAACTAATATAATGAACACTTTCGTCTTTTATAACTGCCCCATTTGGCACTAGTAAATCTCCTGAATCATTAAATAAAAAATAATAACTTTTCGCATATTTACCATAACAATCTATTTCTAATAAAATATAATCTAAATTATCAATTTTTACAATTTGAATATCTTCCATCTCTAATTTTATTTGAGATATTTCTTCATTTTCAAATAATTTTTCGGCCTCGTCATCATCTAAAACTAAGTTAGAAATAACTCTCTCATCAATAATATTACCACCATCAAAGTAAACTATTAATTCTAAATTTCCCTCGTTCATTTCTTTTTCCATATTTACTTTATACTCTAACTTAATTTTATGTCTTTGCCCATTTAAATAAACATTATAAAGCTCAGCTAAAATATTATCATTATAATTGCTATTAATAAGTTCTATTATTTCTTTTTTATTATTAGTTATTTCTGTTCTAATCCCCCTATTAGTTAAAGTATATATTGTAATACTACTTATTCCTATAAAAGCTAATATTCCTATTATTAAACTTATTATCTTCTTCATAATGTTAACTCCTAACATCATTATTATATCAATAAACCCTCTTTTTTAAAACAAAAAAAATCACTTATCGTGATTATTTAAAAATATTAAAGAGTTTAGTCTTACTACCATTTCCTCCATTTAACCTTGAAAAGCCTAAAGCCACTAAAAAATCATCTAAAACTGGCTCATGCTCTTTCTTATCGTCTAAATAAGGAATACTAAAGAATACTTTACTATTAGATTCTCTTTCAAAGTCCGCAATATCTCTATTAGTTAAAATACTTTTGTTAAGAACAATTCTTTTTTCTTTTAATCTCTCAAAAGCTTCTCTATCATTTCTAACTAGTTTATTAAGTTTAATTAACCCTGGTTCAACTAAATAAATAACCTCATTACATAAATCACTATGAACTGAATCATTTAAATCAATCAGAATTACCTCGGCTTCTGGTTCATTAGATATATTATAGGATAAATCTGCATCTTGAATACTTTTTAAACTTTTATCATTTAAATAATGAAAATCTTCATTATTAACCTCTAAAGCCACTACATTATAAGCAACCTCTAAATGTTTTTTTAACATATATATTAAAGTCGTCGCTCCCGCATGAGCAGTAACATTTTTAAAACCAATAATTCTTAATCCTCCACTACCAGTGCCGGTAAAAGAATCAAAATTCATAGTTGTATTTCCCTCAGCATTATTTAAATTATGATATTGAGCTACATCTTTATAAGTATTAGGATTATCAATTAAAAATTTAACCGCATTTATATTTCTAGTAAAATTATATATCCCCATCGATACTAATTGAGATAAATAAGCACTACTATTTACAGTCGCCGAATCGTCTAATAATAAAATTATTTTATTCATATCAAAATTAACAGATAATTTTTGAATATTTTTGATATTTTGATAACCTTTAAGGGCTGTAATATCAATAATCATTTTATTAAAGTAAAAATTAGTAAATTGCTCAACTAACTCTTCAACCTCAAATTCTCCATTAATACTTTTAATAACATCAATATCTAAAGTTGCTAAAATATTTTGATATTTATTTGAAACTATAACATTCATTGCAATTCTCCTTTAATTTCCCCATACCGCATAGACAACCGTATTTTCATAAATAGGTGTATCAAAAGTAAAATATCGACCATCCGCATATCTCCACCTTTGATTAATGTTGCTAGACAAATTATAACCTGCTCTTTTTGGTAATAACCCAGAATTCACCGATTTTTGTCCTTTAACTATCGTTTCTTTAAATGTAGTCCACCTTGTATCGTCTAAAAAATATCCTCCACTACCATTAAAAGTAAGCGTCACAGTATTACTTTCTGAACTACCACTGGCCGTCCATGAAGCAACAAGTTCGATATTTCTATTTACACTAGAGCTAAAATCATATTGAGCACCATTCAAAGTCCACCCTGCAAATTGAAAACCACTTTTAACCGGGTCAGTTGGCCTCGTAGCCCTACCACCTGCAGCCACTATTTGGTTAGGAATGGAACCACTCCCACCACCTAAGTTAAACGTAACTGTATATGTAGTCCGGTTAGTATCTCCAGGCTCCGATACTTCCTCACATGAGCCTGAAACATTATAACAATAGGCTTCAAGGTCATAAGGTTTAAAACTATTAGTTGTCCCCTTTACACTAAATCCTGTAACTAAACTTAAAATTGGCAAATTAAATTTATAAAAAACTTCAACTTGATAATAATAAGTATTTTTTAAACCCTTATATTTATGTAAACAATAATAATATTTTTTACCAGCTTTTGCTGTTTCTAAAGTTGTACTATCTAAATCTTCTGCTCCATAAATACCGGGCTTATCTTCGCCAGTACATACTCCTTTTGCTGTATAACCATTAGTAGTTAAATATTGATTGACAATTCTAATTGAATTATCATTAAGGCCTTCATATTTCTCTACTATATTAACGATTTCATTTTTTACTTTAATAGACTTTGAATAATTAATAGTCAATATAATATATGTTGAAAATAAAAATATAAACGTGACCATTAATCCTAAAATCCATGTACTACCAATAGATTGTCTCATTAAATATCACCTCCACACCATGAATATAAAGAAGCTTCATATTCGCATTCGTTAGGCGCATAAATTCTCGGTGTTTCACCTAAAACTGTGAAATTAAACAAACTATTAAAAATTGGCAAATCTAATTGATAGAAAAGTTTTACTTGATAATATAAAGCATTAGGTAGTTCTGAATTGGCACTTACTCGTATTGCTTTAACACAAAACGCTGCATCTTTACCATTTGAAGCTAAACTACCATCTCTTTTAAAACCATACCAACCATCTTCACAATTACCATGACTATGATATGATACCTCGCCAAAATAATCTTGTATTTGTTCTTTAAAATTATAACAAATTTCTTGATTTTCATCCGTACATATTCCACCTTGATTTTTTATAATATTAACAATTTCATTTTTTACATTATAAGCTTTTGAATAATTAAGCGATAAACTAATATATCCTGTAAAAAGTAATACAAAAACAATAACTATATTAAATAATGAAACACCACCAATTGACTCTTTCATTTCTTCACCTCAAAATTACCCTTTCCAAGGACAAGTTATTGTTTTATTGCTTCCCTTTACCTGACACTCAACTAATCCATTAGCTGATTCGGGAATATTACAATTACCATCTTTATCTTTATACGCATCCGGGCAAGTACATATAGCATCATTACAATTAGCACCCCGTACATAATTACTCCTAATATACGGCCATAGATATGAAAAGAAAAAAAGAGACAACATAGAAACTATTGTCACAACAATAACTGTCATATTAAGTTCGCCTTGTGCCTCTTTCATCCCTTTTTCCTCCTATTATTTAGTACCCACCTGAGCATCTGGATTTGGACAAGCAATAGTAGTACTACTTATAGTACCATCATCTTGAAAATAATAACAATTACAAGTTTTATCATTACCATCCGTTCCACAATCACATGCTGTTGCATTAGAGCAACGTTGATTATTTTGAATAGTAGATTTTATACTAGGCCATACAAACGCATAGAAGAATGCTGCAACTGCTGCAATAGCTACAACCGTAATAACTGTCATATTTAATTCTCCAGTAGCTTCTTTCATTTATTTTTTTCCTCCTTTTAGCTTAACTTAGCTTTCTATTATTTATTATAACTAAATTTATTTAAAATATCAATATGAACATCGAGATTTTGTCAAATAATTCAAAAATTATTGTCTAATAT
This sequence comes from uncultured Bacilli bacterium, assembly GCA_947628145.1. Lineage (GTDB taxonomy): Bacteria > Bacillota_I > Bacilli_A > RF39 > UBA660 > Caccenecus. The sequence continues at coordinate 36,699 of CANQYU010000004.1, forward strand.
CCCATAATTATGTTAATATTAATTAAGAATAGAGGTGTTCTTAATGAAAGAAAAATTTATAAATTTTTGTAAAGGTCTAGGAACTATTATTTTATATTTTGTTTTAACTATTGTAGCCAATATTTTATTTGGTAAATATTATTATAGTTCCAATTTACTATACGCAACCCTATCTCAATTAGGCACATATCTTCTTATTTTAATTGTTTTAGTTATTATCTATCATGAAAGATTATTAAATGATTTCAAAAATTTTAAAAAAAGTTATTTTAAAATAGCTCTTAAATATTGGTTAATTGGTCTAGGAGCCATGCTTGCTTCTAATATCGTTATCTATTCTTTAGTTCAAAGACTACCAGTAAATGAAAGTGCTAATCGCGAACTTTTAGCTAATTATCCCTTAAGTATGCTCATTGCAACAACTATTTTAGGCCCTATCACTGAAGAAATAACTTTCCGTGCTAGTCTTAAAAATGCTTTTAATAATTGTTTAACTTTTTGTTTAGTATCCGCCCTATTTTTTGGTTCAGCCCATTTAATTGTTGCCTTTACATCCGAAAGTTTTAGCTTTCTTGAATTATTGTTTCTTATTCCTTATAGCCTTTTAGGCTTCTTCTTTGCTAAAGCTTTTTATGAAACTGATAATATATATACCTCAACTTTAATGCATATAATTCATAATACTATCGCCGTTATTTTAATATTTATATCTTAGAGGTGCCTTATGGAAAAAACAAATAAACCTAAAAAACATTATTTTATTAGAACTATTTTTACTTTAATAATTATATTATTTTTAGTCTTTCTTTATGGTTATTACCTTGAACCCTATCGTTTAAAAGTCCATGAAATACCTATTTATAATTCTTCTTTAGATGCTAGTTATAATGGTTTAAAAATAGCGCACTTTTCCGATTTACATTATGGCCGAACTATTAATGAAAATGAACTTAAAAAAATTGTTAAAGAATTAAATAAATTAAATGCCGACATAGTTATATTTACTGGTGATTTATTTGATAATAAAGAAATCGCGGCTAAAAATGCCAAGCTTGTAACTAATTATTTTCAAAAAATTAATGCTAAACTAGCTAAATATGCTATTATTGGGGATTATGATACCAAATATTTATCTACATATAATACTATTTTAGAAAATAGCTCTTTTACTCTTTTAAATAATACCTCTACTTTAATATATTATAAAAGTACTATTCCCATTAATTTTGTCGGTTTAACTAATACTCAAAATATTAATGAACTATATGATAGTACTACCTTTAACATAACTTTAATCCATAAACCTGACGAAGTAAGTAAACTTTCTAAAGCTAATTTAGTTTTTGCTGGTCATTCTTTAGGTGGTCAAATAAAAATCCCTTTTATTGGTGGGATTAGAAAAATAAATGGGGCTAAAAAATATATAGAAAACCATTACGAAATAAATGACACATCTTTATATATATCTAATGGTTTAGGTACCCAAGATTTTAATTTCCGTTTCCTAAATACCCCTTCTATAACTTTATATCGTTTATATAATTCTTAATATATTTCTAAATTAAGTTTAAAACATTTTGAACTATATATATAAAACTAGTTAAATAACTGGTTCCAATTAATAAAGCCCCCACTATATCACTAAAGTAATGTACTCCTAAAAATATTCGACTATAACCAATTATTAAAATAATTAATAATAAAATAACACTAAGAACTATTTTTAAAGGCAAAGTAATACTACTAATTAAAGCTAAAAATAATATAAAACCATAAAAACTTACAGCACTAACTGTATGTCCTGATGGATAACTATATCCTTTTTCATAAACTAATCTCTTTATATTTGGCCTTTCTCTTTTAATTATATTTTTAAATAAATATATTACTAAAGAATTATCTACCATTAAAGCGATAAATAAATACGCGATTAGTTTTTCTTTTAAAAATAATAAAAAAACACCACAAACAAAAACCAAAAATATTGTACTAGCTAAATTAGTAAATAATTTATTAAAATTAATTAAAAATTCATTAAATTTGCATTTATTATATACTTTATTATCAATAACATTAAGTTTATTTTTAAGCATTAATAAAGTCCATATCAAAAATAAAATTAAACTAATTAAAATTATCATATATACCTCTACTTAATTATACTTAAACTTTTAAATATTATCAATGCTATTGTCAACAAATTTATATAAATGCTAATTATCATTTTATTAATAGTCTCTGTAATGATTCTATGTATAAAAAATAGCACTCAATCTAGCATAGATTAAGTGCTTACCACTTAAGAGCAAGTACTCAACTCGGCAAAGTTAAGTCTTCTCTTTTTATTTTATGCAAGTTTCCTTGACATATTCATAATAACATACTTTTAACAAGTACGTTTTCTATTTTTACTCGATTTCTCCGAGTTTCCTCTCCGTTTGGTGCATGTGGTGGGACTTGAACCCACATAAAGTTGCCTTCGCCAGATTTTGAGTCTGGTGCGTCTACCATTCCGCCACACATGCAAGCAATATCATTATAACACACAAATATAAAAAAAAGAAGCTTTTAATCTTCAAGTATTATCCCTTTATCTCTAAGTATTTCTATCATACTTAAAATAGATAAAGTTGAGCCAATTAAATCGTCGATGTTAATATTAACATCTTGAAATTTACATGTTTTTAAATCACATTTCAGAAATTTAGTATCAATAAAATTATCTTTAATAAACTCACAATTAAACAGAACAGTATTTTTAAACTTACAATGCCGCTCAATATTTTCTCTAAAAATTAAATTATCAATTCTTCCGTCAATTTGCCCATTTTCCCATTTAGAATATTGCATAACTCCCTCTTTAAATAAAATATCTTGCATTTTTGTTTCAAAAAAACTAACATTAGTAAATTTTGAATTTAAAAAAGCCCCTTTATTAAAATTACATTCTAAAAAACTAGTATTTAAAAATTCACAATTAATAAATTTAACTTTAGCCAAAAAAGCATTATTAAAAATAACATCTTGAAATTTACAATTATAAAATTCTACTTCTCTTAAAGTTTGAAATTTAATTTCCAATTTATTTAATTCTTCTTTAGTAAATTTAACATTAGAAATATTCATTTCCTCATAATCCTTAAATTTACCATCTAAAAGTTCATGACTATACTCCATTTGACTCCTCTTTATATATTGATGTAAATAACTCTGTTTCCTTATCCTCATTTTTTTCTTCTGGTAATTCGGGTAATTCATTTAATGAAGAAAGTCCAAAGCAATCTAAAAATTCTCTTGTTGTTCGATATAAATTAGGTCTTCCAGGTAATTTAGATTTACCCGCTTCCTTAATTAAACCTTTCGCCACTAATCTCCGAATAATATAAATGCTTCCCACGCCGCGCATCTCATCTATCTCTATTCTCGTAATGGGTTGATTATAAGCAATTATCGCTAAAACCTCTAAAGCCGAAGGACTAAGTGTATTTGCCTCGGGATTTTCTACTAATTTTTGATAATATTCTTTATGTTCTTCTTTAGTTGTTAATTTAAAAGCATCCCCTAAATAACTTATTCTAAGTCCTCTATCTTTACTTTCATAATTGCTTTTAAGTTTAAGTAATAATTCTTTTGCTTCATCCATATTTATATTCATAATCTCACAAAGACTATTAAGAGTTATGCCCTCATCCCCCACCACAAATAATATTCCTTCTAAAATTCCTAACTTATCCATGAACTTTCCTCTTCTCTATAAATATTGGTTTAAAATTATCTTCTTGACTTAAAGTTATTTCTTCATTTTTACTCATAGTTAATACGGATAAGAAAGTAACAATTAAGAAATCCCGTTCATTTTCTTGAAATAAATCTAAAAATTCCACTTTATCTCTAACTGTTAATATTTTTCTTATATCTTCAATTCTTTTTTCCACACTATACTCTCTATGAGTTATTTTAGTATTTAAAGGTTTAGCTAATTTTTCTCTTTCTTTTAAACTTTTTAAAGCTTCCACAAGTAAATCAATAGAAACATCAAAGTTATAATTTGGCTCAGGAATAATCTCCTCTAAATTCATTGGACTTTTAGTATAAAAATTATTTCTTTTATTAAACATTTCTTCTAAAGAATTAGTTACTTTTTGATATTTTTCATATTCAATAATTTTTCTTCTTAAATCTTCTTCAGAATCAATATGAAATTCTTCACTATTATTTTCTTCCACACTATCATCATTAACTAATAGTTTACTTTTTAAATGAATTAACTCCGCGGCCATGACTAAATAAGAACTGGCAATATCAATATTTTTATTTTTTTGTTCTTCAATAAATACTAAATACTCTTCAATAATTACACGTATATCGATTTCGTAAATATCCATTTTAGAAGTTTTAACTAAATGTAAAAGAAGGTCTAAAGGCCCTTCAAAATCATTTATACTAAATTTATAATCCATAAAAACCTCTCATTTTTTATTCGCAAGTAAAACCTTGAGCTTTCATTTCAAAACTAACTACTTTTGGCTCAGTATCTAAAGAAAATGTGTCGGCACTATAAACATAAAATCTTTGTGCTTTAGTTAAATCCACATTAATTACTACATTTAAACCCGTAGTTTCATTTCCTGAAAATAACGCACTTACTCCCGTTAAATTATTATAAGCACTAGCTGAAGCTGAATAATTACTATAATTTATTAAATAATTCTCGGCTGTGACTGGATAATTTAAAACACTATTAACGCTTTTTAATTTATTATCTTGAAATATATAAGTAACTTCTTCATAAGTATTTTTACAAACGATACTTTCTATTCCCTCATCATTTGGAGTTAAATAAATCGGTGGATAATCAACTAAAGATTTTTTAACTATTGATATTTTCTTTAATGTACTAGCTACATCTGGAGCTAATTCTTGCGAAATACTTAAATTCCCATCTATTTCTAAATTATTACCTAATAATTTAGTTCTTTGTAATAAAGTTTGTTCTTCATTATATAATTCTACATAATAATTTAAATTCGTTATATTAACATTTTTTTGGGAAATATTAAATACATTAAAAGTTAAAGTATTATTTTCGCTATCTAAATTAAAAGTATCAAAATTTAAATCTTCTGTTTCAATTTTTAAATCAGTTGTATAGTCATATAAAATTTGTTCTGGTTCTTCCTCATCCTCCGGAGGAGTTACTTGCGGAGGAACATAAGCTGGTCCCTTTATTGTTGGCTCAGGTTCTAATAATTTATTAACAAATTCCGATATTTCTGGCATAAAAATTACCGCTAAAATAAATATCGACATTATGATAAATATTCCGAGAGAACTCTTTCTTCTATTTTCAAATACCCCAATTGTTACTGGTTCTAGTTCGATTTGTTCTAATTTTACATTTTTAAACTTTTTTTTAGCCATTTTTATTCCCTCTTATCTTCCTCTATTATAACAGAAAAAAAAGCAAATAAAAAGAACTAATTAGTCCTTTGGATCAAAAAATATCGTTAATAGAGCTGCAAATACGACTGCCCCCACAATCGCGGCCCCTCCATTTACTAAAATACCGGTAAATATTCCTAGTATTCCTTTACTTTGAAAACCCTCTATCCCCCCTTTATATAGAAGATAACCAAAGTTAGAAATAATGGTGGAAGCTCCTCCGCCGGCTAATTTAATTAATTTATCATAGAGCCCAAAAAAGCCTAAAATAGCTCCTAAAACTGTAAACATTGAAGTTATATGCCCAGGGGTTAATTTTGTATTATCTAAAATAAGTTGAGCGACTAAACAAAATAAACCGGCGACAATAAAAGCCCAAATAAATGTCATTATAATACCTCCAAACTAACCGCATGGGCTATACCCGGAATGCCTAACTTTTGATTAGCCATTGTAACCGATTGTAAAGAACCCGTGGCAATTATTAATATTTTTTTATATTTTTTTGAATTAATAATTTTATTAAATAAAACTAAGGGTAAAGCAACTGGTCCACTTGCCCCCGCATAAGTTTCTTGACTATTTGAATAAATTTCACATCCTGCGTCTATATATTTTTTTAAATTAATATCATGTACTTGAGCTAACATTTCTAAAAATATTTCTTTTCCAACTTTTCCTAAATCCCCAGTTAATATTAAATCATAATAACTAGCATTTCTTTTCATTTCATTTAAATGCGTAACTAAAGTTTTAACGGCCGCGGGAGCCATAACTGCGCCCATATTATTTACATCTTTAATTCCCATATCGACACTTTCGCCAATGGTGGCACTTTCAACTTTAATATTTGTAGCTTCATTAGTAAGTAAGGTTGAAACCGCCCCCGTCGCTGTAAAAGTCGTGGTATGTTTTTTAGCTGCCCCATATTCTACTGGATATCTAAATTGTCTTTCCGCATTTAAATTATGACTACTAGTAACACTAACTACTTTTTTCGCTAATTTACTACTTATAAATGTTGCTCCCACAATCAATTCTTCACAAAATGTTGCACAAGCACTATAAACTCCTAAATAAGGAATTTTAAATCTTGAGGCATTATAACTACTAATGCTAGTTTGATTAATTAAATCTCCCCCAATTAATAAATCAATTTTACTATCAGTTAATTTATTATAATTAAGAAGATTATCAACCACCACCTGTTGCATTTTTACCTCCGCTTGTTCAAATGTTTTTTCGCCATAATAATAATCATCAATTGTTAAATCATAGTTATTTAAAAGTCCATCTTTTTCTAAAGGACCTGCTAAAGTAAAATAATCTTTTAAATAAACATTATTAAATTTTTTACTAGCCAAGAGTAATCACCTTCACAATCACTAAAACAAAAGAACTTAATATTCCAAATAAAATAACGCTTCCAGCTAATTTAAAAAAATTTGCTCCAAGACCCGTAATTAATCCCTCTTTTTTATAATCTAAAGCACTACTTGATATCGAATGAGCAAACCCGGTCGTCGGTAAAAGTAACCCAGCCTTAGCTTTACTCATCCAATTATCAAAGAAACCTAAAGCTGTAAATAAAGAAGCTCCAAATATTATAATAAGACAAGTCCAGGTACTCGCATCAACTCTTGATAAATCAAAAATACCCATTAATATTTTAATTATTCCCTCGGCCATAAAACCTATTAAACCTCCGACTAAAAAAGCTATTAAAGCATTTTCTACTTTATTTTCTTGCGGTTCATGTTTTTTCACTAACTTTTGATATTCATCTTTATTCATAAACGCCTCCATTCTTATTATGAAATAAATTAAAAAAAGTTATACATTTTTGTGTATAACTTTAAGCTTATTAACAAATTTTAAACTGGTACCTCTTCTTTTTCATATAAAACAACTTTACCTTTTTTTAAACTTTCTTTAACATCAATAACTCTTTGATTAGAAGAGCCACAATATTTTAAAAGAAAACTATGTAATTCATCTTTATATTGTCCATCAACTAAGACATCAATATAATTTAATACCTCTTTATCCATCAAGTCTCTATCCATTAAAAAACCTGACCAAGCCCAAATTGTTTTATTGGGATAAACTGCTTTAAATCTTTTTGCTAATTTGGTAGTTCCCTCAATATTTTTAGGATGCATTGGCTCGCCCCCTAAAATAGATAAACCCTCTATATAATCATATTTAGCTAAATCAATTATTTTATCAATTACCTCATCATTAAATTCTTTTCCCCCTGCAAAATCATGGGTTTCCGGATTAAAGCAATTATAACAATGAAAAGCACAACCTTGCATAAATATTGATACTCT
>CANQYU010000005.1 GCA_947628145.1 uncultured Bacilli bacterium
ATTTTTTTCAACTCAATTTGTGCCTTTCAGAGGACTGAAAGGACGATAGAAAGGAATGTTAGTTAAATATGAAAAAAATATTATTCTTATACGTTGAATATGGCTCAGGGCATAAATCTATCGCGGAATATACTGCTAAATATATTGCCGAGCATAATCAAGTTGAAATTAAAATATTAGATATGACCGAATATAGTAATTTTATTGGTAAAATAGGTCATAAATTATATAATTGGGTTTTAATCCACCGTAAAGAACGAATTTTTTCACTTGCTTATGAAATTATGGACCATAAACTAACAACTGCTTTAAATAGTACTATCTCTAAAAGAAGCTATGATAATCCTAAACTAAGAAAAATCATTTCGGATTTTAATCCTGATATTACTATTTCTACCCATTTTTTTTGTAGTAATATAATTAGTTATTATAATAAATTAGGTTTAATAAATTCTAAAATATTTACTATTATTACTGATTATCGTAGTCATGAATTATGGACTAAAAATGCTAAAAACGAAGATGGTTATATAGTCGCCAATGAAATCGTAAAAGAAGAATTAATTAAACGAAAAATAAGTTCTAAAAAAATCTTCCCTTTTGGTCTTCCCTTAAATATTACGGCTTTAGCTAAACTAGACGAAGAAAAAACTATTTATGAACGTTATAATTTAACTAATAAAAAACCAGTCTATCTTTTCTTTGGTGGTAGTTCTTCAGGAAGCATGTATTATTTTAATTATTTTAAAGCTTTATGTAAATTAAATTTACCCATAAATATTATTTTTATATGTGGTAAAAATGCTAAATTAAAAGAAAAAAGTACTGAATATGTAATTGAAAATAATCTCAAAAATGTTAAAGTATTAGGCTATTCTACCGATGTTTTAAATATCATGAAAATTAGTAATTTAGTTATAACTAAACCAGGGGGAGCTACTTTAACTGAATGTTTAGAAATGAAAGTTCCTATGCTTTTAGTCCCTGGGGTTGGTGGTCAAGAAAAATATAATGCTCGCTTTATTTCTAAAAGAAAATATGGTCTTAAAGTAAGAGGTACTTATTCATTTAAAAAAACTTTAAAAAAGCTTAATAATAACCCCGAAATAATCGAAAATATGCATTCTAAATTAAATAAACTAGATAATAATAAAGCCGTGGAAAAAATAAATAATTTAATAAATAAAATTTAAAAAAAGTTCACTTAATTGGAACTTTTATTTTTTTATATAACTATTATAAATATTTTGGTAATCTTCTTTATCTATAATCTCGCGAGCTAAAATGGTTTTAGCTAAATCTAAATCTACCCAAGTTAAAGAATTATCTCTAATTCTATTTAATTTTGCTTCTAATTTTCTTTTTTGTTTTTCTAATTGGGCAAGCTCATATAAAGTTTCTAATTGGGCTTTTTCGTCAACTATTGTAAATTCTCTTACTGGTTCTTCTTCTTGAGCTTTCGCTTTTAACTGTAATACCGCTTCATTTACTACTTTTAAAAATTTAACGGGAAAATAACTCACATATTTTCTTAAATCTTTGAAATCAACCTCCGGTTTTAGCCGATATATTAATTCTTTATTTACATATATTTCATCAAAATATTTAGCTAAATTTTCCTTTTCTTCCGCATTAAACCAACCATCTACGAAATCAAAATGGGCATGTAAATAATTAGAAAATATTTCGTATTCTCCAATTGTCATATATCTTCTTTGGTTATAATAATTTAAAGTTAATATTCCTAAGGCTAATTTTTCTGTTCTTGATATTTCTAACATTTTTTTACCTCCTAAAAAAAACTTGGTTAATCAAGTTTTTTCTCTTTCTTTGAACTTTCTTTTTCTGGTTTAGGTAAAGCTTGTTTTCTTGATAAATTTAATCGTCCACGATTATCATAACCTAAAGCTTTAACCATTATTTTATCGCCTACCCTGACTATATCACGTGGTTTTTGAACTCGTTTATAATCAAGTTCTGATACATGTACTAAGCCCTCACATCCTGGCCATAATTCGACAAAGCAGCCAAAATCTTCAACTTTTACAACTTTTCCTGTATATATTGCATCAACTTCAACTTCTTTAACAATTTCTTCAATCATTTTTCTTGTTTTCGCAATAATCTCAGCATTTTGGTGATAAATAATTACTCTTCCATCATCTTCTAAATCAACTTTAACTGCTTCTTTATCATTAACTGTTTTGACATTACTAGCTTCTAAGATAATTTTGGTAATCATTTCTCCACCCCGACCAATAACATCTTTAATCTTATCTGGATTAATTTTAAAGGTATCAATTTTTGGTGCATATTTACTTAAACTCTTTCGTGGCTCAGGAATACATTTAGCCATGACATCTAGTATTTCTAATCTAGCTTTTTTAGCTTGGGCTAAAGCTTCTTTTAAAATCTTTTCTGTAACCCCTTTAATTTTAATATCCATTTGTAAAGCACAAATACCTTTTTTAGTCCCTGCGACTTTAAAATCCATATCTCCCATATGGTCTTCAAGCCCTTGAATATCTGTTAAAATAGTATATTTCTTCTTATCTTCAGCTTGAATAAGTCCCATCGCTATTCCGGCGACTGGAGCTTTAATTGGAACTCCGGCGGCCATTAAAGATAAACAACCAGCACAAATTGTGGCTTGACTACTAGAACCATTACTTTCTAATATTTCACTAACTACTCTTATTGTATAAGGGAATTCTTCTTCAGATGGAATAACTTGAGCTAAAGCTCTTTCCCCTAAAGCTCCATGGCCTATTTCTCTTCTTCCTGGTGCCCCATATCTTCCTGTTTCACCTACGGAGAAAGCTGGAAAATTATAGTGAAGCATAAATCTTTTCGAATCTTCTAATCCTAAACCGTCTAATATTTGATGTTCGCCAATTGCCCCTAAAGTTGTCGTCGCCAGTGATTGTGTTTCCCCTCTTGTAAATACCGCGGAACCATGAGTTCTTGGTAATAAATCTATTTCACAAGAAAGAGGTCTAATCTCATCCATTGCTCGTCCATCCGGTCTAATTTTTTTATCTGTAATTAATCTTCGTACCTCTTGAGCTTCAATTAAATTAACAATTTTTTCCACTTGTTTAATTTTATCTTCCACATCTTCATCCTCGGCATAAACCTCCGTAAAGTTTTCAATTGTTCTCGCTTTAACCTCATCTATGGCCGCATATTTTTCTAACTTATCTTTAATTTGAATAGCTTTAAGCATATCTTTAGTCGCATATTCTTCCACGGCTTCTTTAATTTCGGGCGTTAATTCCGCTTTAGCTAATTCAATTTTTGGCACTCCAATTTCGTCAATAATTTGTTGTTCAAATTCACATAATTTTTTTAAATTCTCATGCCCAAACATTAAAGCTTCTAACATTTCTTTTTCGCTTAATTCTTGAGCGCCCGCTTCGACCATACATATTGCATCTTTAGTCCCAGCGACTGTTAAATTTAAAGAACTCTCTTCACTTTGAGCTGTTGTCGGGTTAATAACTAATTCTTTACCAACTTTTCCGACCACTACTCCGGCGACTGGTCCATCAAAAGGAATTTTAGATATTCCTAAACATAAACTTGTTCCAAATAAAGCTGCCATTTCGGGACTATTATCTGGGTCCACAGATAAAACGGTATTAACTACTTGAATTTCTTGTCTTAAATTTTCGTCAAACATTGGTCTAATTGGTCTATCAATTAATCTTGCTGCTAGGGTTGCCGCATCACTAGGTCTACCCTCTCTTTTAATAAAACCACCGGGAATTTTACCTACGGAATATAGTTTTTCTTGATATAAAACTTGTAAAGGGAAGAAATCTTGTCCCACTACCTCTTTACCCATAACTACTACTGATAAAACCACTGTATCTCCATATCTAACCAGTACTGCTCCATCCGTTTGTTTAGCTAATTCTCCGGTTTCAACAATTAAATCTCGACCTAAAAAATCTAATTTAAATACTTTTTTCAAACTTTAACCTTCTTCCTAAAAAAAGACACTAAAAATTTTAGTGCCTACTTTCTTAAATTTAATTTACTTATTACATTTCTATAACTAACAACATCATTATCTTTTAAATATGTAAGTAATTTTCTTCTTTTACCGACTTTCATTAAAAGTCCTCTGTTAGAATGATAATCATGTTTATGAACTTTTAAATGTTCTGTTAAATCATTAATTTCTTGAGTTAAAATTGCAATTTGAACTTCTGTTGAACCACAATCTTTCTCATTTTTACCAAATTCTTTAATTAATTTAGCCTTTGTCTCTTTAGAAACTGCCATAAACTTGTCCTCCTTCTTTTATAATCGGTTTAAACTAAGTAATAATTTAAGGAGTAAATTAAAACTTGGAATAAACTTCAATAACATTATATTATAATAATTCTAAAAAAGCAACAAAAATATTTTTTAACTTTTAAGCATTAATGTTTTAACATTAAGCTTCTCTCTTTTAAAAGTTTTTAATATTCCTTTTATATATTCATTTGAATTATTTTCTATTTCTTCTAAAAAAGCTGGTTTCACTACTAAATAAATATGTTTAACTAAATTATCTTTAACCTCACTTATTACTACAAAATTAGCATCTTTAACTTTAATCTCCGAACTAGTTAAATATAAAGAATTTTGTGGCTCTAATTCATGTACTCCATCACTCATTATTCCATCCGAACTAATTGTAAAATAATCTCTCCCCATATCCATATTTTGTAAATAATCCCCCTCTGGTTCACAAGTAATTAAAGTAACATTGGCTACTTGAGTACTTAAAAAATATATCAAATTATTAAAAATATTTTTTCTTTCCTCTTTAATCCTAATTATATCCATTTCTTCTTTTTTAGGTAATAACTCTGTTTTTAATCTAAAATCTTTAGTACAAATAATCCTTTTATTAAAACTATTATTTCTCTTTTTTAAATCTCTTTGTTCTATAATAAAAGGTTTTAATCCTTTAATAACTACTCTAGCTATTCCATTAGTTTTAAAATCATAATATCTTTCTGGAATACATTCATTAACTAAATAAACTTTTCTAAATTTATCAAAAGAATAATATTCTTCAATAACTACATTATTATCTAAAATAAATCCTATATCTGTTACTCCATATTGCGCTTTTAAACTATTTATTTCTTCTAAAACTTGAGTATAATTATAAAATTCACTTAAACTTTCTAATAATTTTAAAGCTTCGTCAAAATTATTTATTTTTAATTTTACTAATAAATTAATTAAAAACATTTCATAACCCAAACTAACTAATTTCTTATCTTTAAGTGCTTTTATCGCTATAATTGTTTTTCTAACCACATCTTGAGACTGTGTTCTTAAATCACTCAAACCTTTAAAAAAGCTCTCCCAATCTTCCAGCTTTCTTACTATTAATTGCTCCATAAAACCCCCACCCTAAATTAATCTTTTACACTTTTAATATTCTCTAGCTGAAACCTATATTCTTGTTCTATATCTGGATATTTAACTTTATCAACTTTTTCTAAAAACATTGTTTTCGGTCTAGCATATAACTTGTTATCTCCATATAATGCTCGATATATCACTAATTCTTCATTTGTCTCCGAATGAATAGCTACATCCAAAACTAAATAATAATCGCCCTTAAAATGTTTATATATTCCATTTTTGATAATATCTCGCATAAAGTTTCACCTCAAAAATTATTCTAACACAAATTAATCCATTTTAAAACTCCTTTACGGAGTTTTATGTCAAGTATTAGAAACTATTAATCTTGAGTTATATTTACAAATCTAATTGTTTTAATACTTTGAGTAGTCATGGGCATATCATATTCATCCGTGGCTACTTTAGAAATCTCTTCTACTACCTCATATCCGGCAATTACTTGTCCAAAAGCCGCATATTGCCCATCTAAATAACTTAAACTATCACTATCATTAACGCAAATAAAGAATTGACTACTGCCACTATCCATATCTTGAGCTCGAGCCATCGAAACTACCCCTATATCATGTTTTAAATTATTTTCCACTCCATTACTTGCAAATTCCCCTTTGATATTTGCTACATTCTCTAAAGCACCATCTTTATTAAAGCCACCCGTTTGAACCATGAAATCTTTAATTACTCGGTGGAATATTGTTCCATCATAATATTTTTCTTTAACTAAATTTTTAAAGTTTTCCACTGTAATTGGCGCATCTTCCGGTTTTAATTCTATTAAAATAACTTTATCTTTATTAGTAACAATTTTCACATAATTAGTTACATCTTCTGTTTCTTCATATTTAATATCTTGAATTGTTCCCATACTCATATCTTTTTTACCACATCCTCCTAATATTAATAACATCATAATTAATACTAAATATATTTTTTTCACTTTATATCACCTATCTTATTTTAACATAGGTTATAAAATATTTCTATCTATTAAGTATAAATATTGCTAAATTTAAATAAGTCGCAAAAAGTACCCAAACCAAATATAGTATTTGTAAATAACCACTAACTTTATTATTTTTAATAAAACATCTAATCATTAATATTACTAATATATCTAATAAAATTATCCATAAAAAAGCCATAAATCTTAATTTTAAACTAAAAAAAATTATTGACCATAATAAGTTAACTATTAATTGTGTATAATATATTTTTTGACAATTACTATCTAAATTATTTTCTTTTAATATTCCATAACTAATACCCATTAAAATATATAAAATACTCCAAACTATTGGAAATATTATTCCTGGTGGTGATAGTATTGGTTTAATTAATGTATTATAATCCATACTCTTAGCTGTAATTAAACCAACAAGTGTTCCTAAAATTAACGGAACTAAAATACTTTTTAAATAAATCTTATATTTCATATCTTCCCCCACTAAAAGATATGAAAATACTCATGTTATAATTCATAATTTTATTTTAATATAAAAAAAACATCTGATTTCAGAAAGGAGGGATAAAAAAAGAACTTTTATTATAAAAGTCCTTAGGCTTATTGTTATCATTTTATTACTCCTTACCTTATTGGTAATAGCAATAAAAATATGACACTCAATCAATCTGCATTGACCGAGTGTCGAAACTAAATCTTTAGAGGCGACATTCACTTGCCTAAAATGTTCCTCTCTTTTTATTATAATTCTACTATTATTCTTTATAGTAATTATATTACTATTTAAATAATAAAAGCATCTGATTTCAACAACAGTTGATTTCAGATGCAAACCCTCAAGGGGATAGCATCTGATTACCACCATCAAATGTATCCTTTTTTATTTTATGCAAGTTCCCTTGACATATTCATAATATCATAAAAGCAAAGTTTTATCAAGGGTTAATCTTAGATAAAGCTTTTTATCTAAAGGAGTAAATAATTTTTCACACATAAATCACACATAATAGCCTATTTTTATAATAAATTACCATAATATAAAAATGAAAATTTCCCTAATTTAAGCCAAAAAAAATGGTGCTGAAAACAAGAATCGAACTTGCGACCTACGCATTACGAGTGCGTTGCTCTACCTACTGAGCTATTTCAGCAACAAAAATATTATATCACATAAAACCAAAAGAAAAAATACTTTCTTTTAAGTATTTTATTGCATTGCCATTCGCATTTTTTCTAAACTTTTCTTTTCATACCGGGAGACCATAACTTGAGTCATATTAAGTTTTCTAGCTACCTCTGACTGGGTTAAATCCTCGTAGTAGCGGGACTTTATAATTTCTTTTTCATTAGCATTTAATACTTTAAAACTATCGTCTAAAGCAATTTTTAAATCAATATTAACCTCTTTCGTATCAGGAATTACCTCGTGTAAATTAAGCTCATTTGCTTCGTCATCTAAACTCATTATCGTTTGAGCACTAAGCATGGCATCACTTACAACATTAACATCTAATTCTAAATATAAAGCCACCTCTTCTGTCGTCGGAACTCTACCCATTTTTTGAGCTAAACTATATCTCGTTTTTTCCACTAATTTATATATTTTTAATAAATCTTTACTTATTTTTATATTTCTTGATGCTTTAACTAAATTATACATTTCTCCATAAATATAATAATAAGCATAAGTACTAAAACTAGTATTATCCTGAGCTTTAAAATTTTGGTAAGCTTTAAGTAAACCTATAACTCCCACTTGAATTAAATCTTCTTTTTCCGTATTGTAAAATTTGCTTGCAATTTTTTTAATTAACCCCATATGTAACGCGACAAGTTCATTAGTATTCATTAGATATTAATTAACCTATTAGCCGCTAGTTCATTAGAAGCAATATTAATTCTTAATCTTTTCATTTTTATTCTTAAATCGTCACTTACCTCACATAAGCAAATTTTACCTTTATTAGTTCTAATTGCGCATTTCGTATTAAGTAAAGCATCTAAACCTGCTTCGTCAATATCTTTAAGCTCAAATAAATTAAAAACTAAATATTTAACTTTATGTTTTAGAACTGTTGGTACAATATAATTATTTATTTTATAACATACCTTTCTTTCTAGTACTCCTTTAAGTCTTACATATAATATTCCCTTTTCATATTCCATTTCTACTTTTAACATAATATCACCTTTGCTACTTTAATATAGAGCAATTTAAAAACTTTTTAAACACGTTCGACAAAGGTTACCAAAAGTTATCAAAATATTCTTTAAAAAAAATGTAAATAGCCATTAAAAAAAGCACTAAGTGCTTATTTAACAAATGGTACTAAAGCCATAAATCTTGCATATTTAACTTGTTCAGCGATATGTCTTTGATGTTTAGCACAAGCGCCAGTCATTCTTCTTGGCATGATTTTTCCTTTATCATTAATATATTTATTAATAATCATAACATCTTTATAATCAACACTTTTTCCAGCACACATTTGACATATTTTTTTCTTTTTCCGATAAAATTCTGCCATTATTATTCCTCCTTTTTAAAATGGTAAGTCATCATCACTTAAAGTAATTTCTTCACCAAAGTCTTTAAATGGGTCTTCTGATAAATCTGTCGTCGGCATATTTTGGATATTTTGATTTCCATAAGGTTCACTATATCCCGTTCCCCCGACTGGTTCTACTCTATTATTATCTGCCCCATTTGTATCTCTGGTTCCTAGGAAAGTAATATTATCGCACATAACCTCGGTAACATAACGTTTTGAACCATCTTGTGCTTGATAATTTCTTATTTGTATTCTTCCTTCAACAGCAATTTGACTTCCTTTATGACAATATCTTGCTAAATTTTCTGCTTGTCTTCTCCAAACTACACAATTGATAAAATCTGTCTCTGGATTTCCTCCTTGTGGAGTAAAAGGTCTTGAAACCGCGATAGAAAATGTCGCTACACTTACATTAGATGGTGTAGTTCTAAGTTCTGGGTCTCTTGCCAGTCTTCCAATCAAAATTACTTTATTCATATTCTACTCCTCATCTAATTTAATAATTAAATGTCTTAAAATTGTTTCTGAAAGTTGAGCTTTACGGTCAAACTCTCCAATAACCTCTTTACTAGCTTCTACTTTTAAAACTACATAAAAGCCATTAAGTTCTTTTTTAATTGGATAAGCTAATTTTCTTTCGCCCATTTCTTTTGTCTCCACTACTTTTCCTTTACCATCAGTAATGATTTTTTTCATTGCTTCAATAGTACTTTTAATTTTTTCTTCTTCCATCGTAGTTTTAACAATGAACATAATTTCATAATTAGTCATATTTCCACCTCCTTATGGTCTATTGGCTTATAGTCTCGCTATAAGCAAGGAGTAATTTAATACTCGGGTATATTATAACTTAAAAAAAGTATTTTGTAAATAATAAATTACTCTTAAAAATATATGTCTCTTTAAAAATATTTAAGCATGAAAAAAGCTCATAATGAGCTTAATCAATATTAATTATTTTTTTAGAAATATCTTCTTTTTTCTTAGGAGCTATAACTTTTAAAGTACCATCTTTAAATTCCGCTTTAATATCTTCTTCTTCAATATCTCCTAAATAGAAAGAACGGGATACTTTACCATAAAATCTTTCTCTTCTGATGTATTTTTTATCCTCTTTTTCTTCGGTACTTTCTTTCTTTTCAGCACTAATTGTAAGTGTACCTTTATTATATTCTAATACAATATCATCTTTGTTAAATCCAGGCATATCTAATTCTAAATTATATGCTCCGTCTTCCTCATAAATATCGCATTTCATTTTAACAGGCTCACTTTCTAAGAAACTATCGAACATATCATCTAAAAACATTTTTCTTGGTAACATTACCAATCATCTTCCTTTCATATTATGATTATATCTCAATAATTAGCACTTGTCAATAGAAAGTGCTAATATTATTATAAAAAAATATTTAAAGAATATACTTTAAATACTATTTATTTTTTTTAATTAAAGCCATAATATCTTTAGCTTTAGAATAAAGCATTAATAATTGACAAATATCTAGGATACTCGCTAAAATAATAAATATTCCAGCCGCCTCGACAATTTCTACATAAGCCATTGGATTTATCGCAATAAATATTCCAAATATTAAAATTATAATACTTATTACTAACATTAAAAGCCAACCATCAAAACCATATTTTTTAAGTTTTAAAGCACTTATCCCTCTAAATACCGCTAAAATTGCTAAATAAATTCCTAAAACCATTGTTAAAAACTTAACTAAATTAAATGGCTCAACAATTGTTAAAATACCTAAAATAATTGCTAATATTCCTAAAATTAAATGTCCTCTAAATAAAGGAGTATCTTTTCTTAGTAAAAATTCGTATATATCATATAAACCAAATAAAATAATTCCAATTCCTAAAACAATTCCTGCGGTACGTATAGCCATATAAGGATTAGAATAAAAAATAATACCTAATATTAAAAATAATACATCTAAGAATATATACCCTAACATTACTTTATCAAAACTAAAACTAATTTTATCTAATAAAGTTAAATTTTTCTTTCTATTTGCCATAATTATCCTCCTACTAATATTATACTATATTTTTAAAACTAGTCAATCTAAACTATGGACAATTTACTAAATATATGATATAATATCGAACAATTTTAGGGGGTATTTATATGCACATAAAGGAATTATCTATCGCAGAATTTGATGCTTTTGCTGCTTCCCATTTTTTAAATTCTTATCACCAAAGTTCCGATTATGCTTTATTAATGTCTGAAAATAATTATGATTATGATTTAATTGGCTATGTGGATGAATTAGGTATTATCAAAGCTGCGGCTTTAATTTTAATCAAAAAAATAAATCTCCATTATAAATTTGGTTATTCTCCCAAAGGCTTTTTAATAGATTATTTTAACTTTGAATTATTAAAATCATTTACCGAAGCTATAAAATCTTATTATGCTAAAAAACTAGTATTTATAAAAATAAACCCTGAAATAGCTATTGGGGAAATAAATAAATATTCCAAAATAACTAATTATAATCACAATATTATAATTAGAAATCATTTAAAAACTTTAGGTTATACTAAATTAAAAGATAATTTATATTTTGAATCTTTATTACCTCGTTTTAATGGTATCATAAATTTAAAAGAATATGAATTTAATAAATTATCTAAAAATACTAAAAATAAAATTCGTAAAGCTACTAAAAGAGGTTTAATTTGTGAATTAGCTGATTTAAATAAATTAGATATTCTCTATGAATTTATTAAAAATAAAAAAAATATTAGTAATTATTATTATAAAAACTATTATAATATTTTTAGTCGTAAAAATGCTTGTGATTTCTTTTTAATTAAAATAGATTATGAAAAATATTTATTAAATAGTAAAGCTTTATATGATAAAGAATTAATTAAAAATAATGAATTATCCGAAAAATTAATAAATAATAATCATCCTGGTTTAATAAATGCTAAAATGAATTCAGACCGTACTTTACTTTCTTATAAAAATGATATTGAACTTGCGACTAAAGGTTTAAGAGAAAATAAAACTACTTATATAGCCGGAGCTTTAACTATTAAATATAATAATCGTATTAATATTATTATAAGTGGTATTAACCCTAAATATCGTCATTTTAATGCTAATTATTTTCTTCATTATAATATTATTGAATACTATAAAAATAATTATAAATATTTAGATTTAAATGGTTTAACTGGTGATTTTAGTAATAATAATCATTATAAAGGGTTAAATGATTTTAAAATAGGTTTTAACCCTAATATTTATGAATTTATTGGCGAATTTGATTTAGTATTAAATAATAAAGCTTATCTTTATTTAAATAAAACTGGAGCTTTAGCAAAAGTATTTAATAAAAAAAGGGATTAACCCTTCTTTTTTTTGCTTTTATCAACTGTTTTTATTACTGGCTCTTCAAAATAAGTTTCTTCTTTTTCCTCTTCTTTAAGCAGTCTTCTTTTTAATTCTTTTTTTCTTTCTTCTTCTAATTTAGCTTTTTTCGGGTCAACTTTTTTCTTATCACCCATTTTACTTGTTGTATTTTTAATATTAGTTAAAGTTACTATTCGCATAATATCTTTACCAATAATTACCATGGCAGGTATTAAAATACATAATAACCATCCCGCTCTTGAAGCTAAGAAAAATTGTAATCTTCCCAATTGAGGAATTTTTAAAATTACTTTGCCAATAACGTTATTAAATTTAGCACAAGCTTGGTCTTCAACTGGATTAGCATCACCCTTAGTTTTATAACAAACTCTGCCATTTTCATCCTCAGTAATTGCAACGACCCGGTGCGTAATAGTTTTGCCTGGCGATATTAAACTAGAAGAAATAAAAGTAATAATATCCCCCTCTTTAATATCCACGGGAGCATCAACTTTAACATTTATAATCGCATCATAAACTTTTATATTAGGCACCATTGAAGCACTAACTATTGTATATATTGAAAACTTAGGCTCATAACCAGAACCCTTTGCTGCATATATTCTTGTGGCAATATAATAATAAATTAAGAAAGCCGCGGCTATTAAAAGAATTACAAAAAGGGCCCAAGATAAAATCTTACTTATTATTTTTACTACATTCATAAAAGTACCATTTTTATTTTTCATAAGGCCCCTCCTATTCTATTTTTATTATAGCTTATTATTTTTTAAAATACAAGATAGTTTAATTATTTTTTTATGAAAAGACTATTAAAAAAAGCCTCTAATTAGAAGCTTTTTTTAGATATTCTAGTCTAATTTCAATTTTAGCTGAGTAATTAACATTTTGGTCTTCGTCTTGTGGCTCATTTGTCTCTACAAATTCATACATAAGCTCAAATGTTGCTGTTTCTCCAGCCCCAATTATTAATCCTTCTGCAATAGGTCCATCTTCTCTTAAAGTTGGTATTCTATAAATAGAATTATTATTGCCATCTTTAACAACTTGACCATCTTTTTTCAAAGTATATATGAAATTATCACTTTTAAAACCATTATGTACATCAATTAAATTAATACTATAAACTATTGATTTTTCAGATGTATTTTTAATTGTAAACTTTTGTGTACCCTCGTCAGTGCCATCTGGCCAACCAGGTTGAATATCTTTAACATTAATACCATTTACATAACTTACTACAATTGTTCCATTAGTAGTCGTTCCTAGTTCGATATCACTATTACCATTATCCACAGTTGGAGCATTAACTTTCTTAACTAAAGTTACAAAATAAGTTTTAACTGTTCCATCTTCTGCCGTAACAATGATTGATACTGTTTTACCAGCTCCTTCAACCACTACTGAACCAGCTCCTCTAACAGTTGCTTTTGGATTAACTGCTTCCGCTTCAATATTAACAGATGTTGCATCATTTGGAATTTCTACTTCATAATAAGTTATATTTTCTTGGAAAGCTGGTTTTAAAACGTTATTACCTACTTTTAAAGATTTTAAATTAGCATTACTTGATAAACCACCCGTACAAGCAACATCACATTTGCCATCGCCATTGTTATCTATATCCACATCTGGAATATTATCTCCATTAGTATCCACATTAGTATCAGGCTCGCCATCGCCATTAATATCACAGTTTACATCACATTTTTTATCATTATTTGTATCGACATTTAAATCCGGTTTTTTATCGCCATTCGTATCGACGTTAGTATCTGGTTTACCATCCCCATTATTATCACAATTATAATCACAAATATTGTCATGGTTAGTATCGCAATTTAAATCACAAACCCCATCATTATCGGTATCAAGATTAGTATCCGGTTTATTATCCCCATCAATATCACAATTTAAATCACATTTACCATCATTATCGGTATCTTGATTTGTTTTGTTTTTATCAGGCTCTCCATCACCATTCGTATCGATATTTGTATCCGGAACTCCATCTTTATTCGTATCAAGATTAGTATCTGGTTTACCATCGCCATCTTTATCAATGTTAGTATCCGGTGTTCCATCATTATTATTATCAATGTTTGTATCTGGGAAACCATCATTGTTAGTATCACAGTTTAAATCACATTTACCATTATTATCCGTATCTTGATTTGTTTTGTTTTTATCTGGTTTTTTATCGCCATCAGTATCACAGTTAAAATCACATCTGTTGTCGCCATTCGTATCAAGATTTAAATCTGGTTTACCATCATTATTTGTATCACAATTTATATCACATTCTTTGTCGCCATTCGTATCGACATTTAAATCTGGCTTTCCATCACCATTCGTATCACAATTATAATCACACTTGTTGTCACCATTAGTATCGACATTTAAATCTGGTTTACCATCACCATTGGTATCACAATTATAATCGCACTTGTTATCACCATTCGTATCCACATTTAAATCTGGGTCGCCATCGCCATCAATATCCACATTAACATCAGGAAAGCCATCATTGTTAGTATCGCAGTTTAAATCGCAATTACCATCATTATTTGTATCTTGATTCATTGGATTTTTATAATTACCATTTTCATCCGGTCCTACATTAACATCCGGCTTTTTATCTTTATCTATATCTAAATTAGTGTCTGGTTTATTATCTCCATTCGTATCACAGTTTAAATCACATTTACCATCTGGTTTACCCTCTGGACCAGTTACATCTAAGTTAGTGTCCGGTTGGCCATCCTTATTTGTATCACAATTTAATTTACAATTTCCATTTTCGTCTTTTTGATTTGTTAAATTATCGTCAGGTTCCCCATCTTTATTGGTATCACAATCAAAATCACAAACGTTATCTCCATCATAATCTTTGTTAATATCTGGAACTCCATCGCCATCTGTATCAACATTTATATCTGGTTCGCCATCATTATCGGTATCGACATTTAAATCTGGTTTACCATCACCATTCGTATCAATATCTGTATCGGCTTTTTTATCGCCGTCAGTATCTTTATTAATATCAGGTTTATTATCTCCATCTACATCCACATTAACATCTGGTTTACCATCGCCATTCGTATCTAAATTTAAGTCTGGTATTCCATCTTTATTTGTATCCACATTTAAATCCGGCTCTCCATCGCCATTCGTATCACAGTTAGCACTGCAAACTCCAGTATTATCTAAATCTAGATTTAAATCAGGCCAGCCATCTTTATCAGTATCACAGTTTAAATCACATTTACCATCCCCATTGGTATCTCGGTTAAGTAAATTTTTATCAGGCTTTCCATCGCCATCAATATCGACATTAAAATGAGCTTTTTTATCGCCATTAAAATCAATATTGTAATCTGGTATTCCATCTCCATTAATATCACAGTTTACATCACAAAAGCCATCACCATCAATATCAATATTTAATCTTTCATCCTTAGGTCCATTACTAGAATAAGCAAAATATAAACCTAATAAAGTAACTAAAATAATTAATATACATAATACAATAATTACAATAGTTTTCTTTCTATCTTCTTGTTTTTCTTTTTCTAATAAAGCATATTGTTCTTGTAAAGTTGTTTCATCCATAACTATACACTCCCTACTATCTTAAAGTATAACATAACCTTAAATTATTCGCAATATCTAAAACTACATAAAAATTAAAAAAACTTTACTTTTTAGCAAAGTTTATCACTGGCAAAATTAATGCATCCTTAGCATCATAACTAGTAACATTAGATATAAATGCTCTACAATAAGGATAAAGTATAGATGGGCAGTTATATCTAAAAAGTCTTTTATAAACTTTTCATTAAAATTTGAATTTTCTTTAATCGTTTTTCTCTTTTACTATACATTTTTTTAATTTTTTTCTGTAATTTTTTATCATTTTCTAAATCTAAATACAATTTTTTTATATCTTCTAATTCTGTTTTATATTTACTCATATCTACACCATTAAAATTTTTATAATTCATATTATCCCTCACTTAAATAACAAATTTATTAAACTATTATTTTTTTATAATAAAAGCTATATGAAAATACATCAACAATTATATGTTTCTCTTTTAAATATAAAATATCATAAAAACCTATCAAAATCAACAAATAAAAAAGTAAGAAATCTTACTCTTTATATAATTGTACATCTACTGAACCTTTAAAAGTTTTATTTTCATTATGATTTTGGTCACTCTTAGTATCTTTAAAAGAAAAAGTTAAAGTAAATTCATAAGTAGTCTCTCCATCTAAAGCTGAATGTTTAACAGTAGCTAACTTAATTGGTGTACTTAAAATCGTATTTGCTCCATCAGTTAAATCTCCAGTTATTTCTTCTTTACCATTTACTAAATCACCACTATATAATAAAACTGGTACACCCTTATTTTTAGCAGTTAATTTATAAGTAAATTCTGATGCATCAATAACACAATTATTTGTTGGTGTTTTACTTTTACATACCTCAAAATTATTACTCTCTATATTTAAAAATATATCATATATTGTTTCATTTTGAGTTATCGAAGGTGTAACCTTAACTGAAAAATTTTTTGTAATATCTTTCATACCTGGATAAGCATTATCTATTTTAATAGCACTAGTTCCCGCATCATAAGTAGTTTTTAAAAATGCTGCCGTAGTTACTTTAAGACCTTCCCCAGGGTTATTTTCTATTTTCATTCCCGTTGTAAAATAAGCAAACGAAACCCCTATCCCCATGATTAAAACACACACAATAACCCCCAAAAGAATAGAATTCTTCTGTCCATTAGTTTCAAATTTCATACCTAAGCCTCCATAGCTTAAATATAATATATCAAAAATTCGACATTTTTTCAATATTTTTCTACACACTTTATAACCAGTATACTAATAAATTTATAGTGTTTCTATCCCCTAAATCATTGACATTATCCTTATATTATAGGAGGTATTTCAAATGGAAAGGAAAAATACAGTTTTATTAACAGTAATCGCTGTGGCAACTCTTTTAGTTGCAGTCGTTGGTGCTACTTTCGCTTATTTCACCGCTACTAACACTACAGAGGGAAATGGCCAATCTGCAAATGTTACTACTCAAAAAGAACTTGGAGGTACTAATTTTAAGTTTGAAGGTACAGGTCAACATACTTCATATTTAAGTTATCCAGGTGGAATAGGAGTATTGGCTGCAAAAGCAACATTGACTGAAACTACTGAGGATGACGAAGCTAATTACAAAGCTAGTTATGGCGTTTCAATTAAATACACTAACAATACTGCGACTAACTTAGAATGGGAATTATATGAACTAGAAACTGAAGATTTAAGTTCTAATTTAGACCCAAAATGCTCACTTGTATCAAAAGTTGACTCTGCGCAACATCAAACTCAATTTTGGTATAACGACGATGGAAATGATTCAAGTGGAAGCGATTGTACTTTTACTGGAAGTGGTTTAACTTCTCTTAGTAGCCCAGTAGCTAAAGGACAACTTTTAGCTAGCAAAGCTGAAGAGCAAACGATTAGTGCTGTTTCTAGTGCTGAAGGAGAAAAATCAACAGGACGTTTAAATGGTTTTACTTTACAAACTGATGGAACAGCAGACAATACTACTGGTAAATCTAAATACTATTATTTAGTCGTTAGATTTAAAAATGATGGTTCTAACCAAAATGAAGGTAATCAAAACTTAGGTATCAATGTATCATTAGTATTAGATGACAACAGCCCTGTAACTGCTCCCGTCGCTGGTCAATAATATTTGAAATATTTATAAATTCTATTCCGTTAGGAATAGTTTTTTTATGATATTGAAAAACTTTTCTTTTTAATTTTTTCTATAAATTAAGTAAAATAAAAAGTAGATAGTTATTTTATTTTTTATCCACTTTTTAAAATACGTTTAATAAATTTTTAATCAAATAAATCACTATGACTACCAGTTGCTAGTAATAATAAAACTAAAGTATCATTTTTTATTTTATATATTAATAACCAGTCAGGTTCAATATGGCATTCTCTACAATCTTTATATTTTTTATTATTAATTAACTTATGGTCTTTATATTTTTCTTCTAAGATATTTCCGCTTGCTATAATTTCAACTATACTTATTAATTTTTCGATGTTTTTATGTTGCTTTGCAACTTTTTTTAATTGTTTTTTAAAATTTGATGTTGCATCTAAAATATATTTAGAATTTTTACTATTCTTCATTTAATATATCCTCAAACATTTTTCTTACATTCGTATAGCCTTCTTTTTTTCCGCTTTCAATATCTTTTACAATTTTATTACTCTCTTTAATCGCATTTTTAAGTTCTTTATTTACTCTAGAATTGCTTATTTCAAAGGGAATTCCGTCTGTTTTAATTACTTGTTTAATTGCCATGTTAATAAATGTAGTCATATTTAACCCTAAATCTTTTAATATTCTTGTTGCTTCTTCTTTATCTTTGGCATCAACTTGAACATTTATTGCACTTGTTAAAGACTCCATATTTATTTACACCTCACTTTTCAATAATTAAATTTTAACATAAAAATTACTATATGTCAATTTATATACTACATATTTACTACATAATAACTACAATATTATTATATGCAAACTGAGTAAAAAATATTAAAAAAAGTCAAAAAACAATATTTTCTTGACTAATAAACTTAAAGCAGTTATACTAGATAAATAAAATTTAAAAAGAATTACCAGTTGTTCTTTTTAAATTTTATTTATCTAAACTCTTCTTTCTTCTTTTTCAAATTTTTGTTTTTTATTTTTCAATATGTGTACCACTTGTTAAGTGGTACACATTATAGTTGCAGTCGTTGGTGCTACTTTCGCTTATTTCACCGCTACTAGTACTAATAATACAGATGCTGAACCTAGTGCAAATGTTAATACTAATAAGGTTAATAGTACAAAGTTTGATTTTACTGATGAATCAGTAGGCAAAACTATGCTAGATTATCCTGGAGGTATTGCAGTTTTAGGCGCTAAAGCTGTTGGTTCAGTAGAAAGTTATGATTCAACAGAGTCAAAATTTAGTTTTAAATTAAAAGTTGAAGGTTCAAATACTACGAAGACTGATATAGTTTGGATCCTATATAAAAAAGATACTCAAGCAACTTTAACTAATATTGATAATTGTAAAAAAGTGGTTGAATATTCTCAAAGTGACAATAAAACTTACTATTATTACTCTGCAAATGGTACTACAGCATCTCATGGTGTTGGCAAATCTTGTAATTTAACTAACTTGGAACTTTCTGATGGTGATTTTGGAACTAAAATAGCTAGTGGTAAAGTTGCGGCTAGCGAAAATGGCGAAACACCGGGTAGTGTAACATTAGATGATATTGAAACAATTCCTGTACAAGAACTAACGACTGCTTCAGGTACAGTTACTTCTTATTATTATCTAGTTGCTACTTATGAAAATAAAGCAGACGATGACGTTAATCAAACTACTGATGATACATCAAAATCAATTAAAGTTTCTTTTGCAATTGACGGTGATGTTACCGCAGAAACTGTTTAAGCAGATTAATTTAAGTTATATAACTAAACTATCCTATGTGATAGTTTTTTTAATTTAAAAAATATCTAATATTTTAAAATAAATGGTAGATAAAAAATTAAAAAGAAAAATTAATTCTCCTTTTTAATTTTTTATCTACCTAATATATAGCAAACTTGTAAATTTGTCAAATAAAAAAATCTATCAAACGATAGAAATTTTTTTATTCTGATTTAGCACTAACTTTTGTACCAGTAACACCAGTTAATTGAATCTTTATATCTTTACCAGCATCTTGTTCAGCTTGATTTTCTTCAGTTTTGTTAGCATATTTTAGTACTAAGTAATAATGTGTTCCACTAGCATCAGCATCTTCTGCATCTAATTTTTGGTCAGCAATTGTAACATCAAATTTTCCATCCTCGTCACCAGATAAATCTAAACTTTGGTCTTCTCGATATAATGCGGTACCTTCACTTAAAGCTGTAGCAAGTGCACAACCATCAACATACATTTCAGGATTACCAGATGTACCAGCGGCATTATGATATACGCAACTAGTAATTGGGTTTGCTTGGGATGTTTCTACTCTATAAACATTATAAGTAAATGTAGATGTAGATGATGCAGTTTTAAATGCACTTAAATCTATTTGGCCATTTAAAGTATAAGTAACTTCAAAATCGCCAGTATGTTCACCTGCATATTCTGCTTTAACACCAACGCCAGTAGCTAACCATACACCAGGATAAACATTTTCAAAATTATTTACTGTTTCTGGTGATGATGTAACATTAATTCCACTTACTTTTGCAGTTTCAACATCAGTAGCTGTTCCTCCTGTCTCACCACCAGTTGCGGTAGCGGTGAAATAAGCGAAAGTAGCACCAACGACTGCAACTAAAAGAGTTGCCACAGCGATTACTGTTAATAAAACTGTATTTTTCCTTTCCATTTGAAATACCTCCTTTACTATAAAAAATCATATCAAATTATTTTTATTATTGCAACCCCTTTTTACACATTTTTTAAAAAAATTTTATTTTAAAGTATTTAAATCGTTTTTTTTAGAGTTAAAGATACTCTTCCTTTTTCCTTATCAATATCTAAAACATAGCATTTTACAATGTCTCCCACCTTTAAAATTTCCCCTGGGTCTTTAATATAATCTTCACTAATTTGTGAAATATGAACTAAGGCATCATCATGTAAACCAATATCAATAAAAGCGCCAAAATCTATAACATTTCTCACTGTTCCCTCTAGTTCCATACCTTTTTTTAAATCATCCATAGTTAAAATATCACTCTTTAAAACTGGAGCCATTGCTTCTTCTCTTGGGTCTCTTAAAGGCGCTATTAAAGCTTTAATAATATCTTCAACTGTATATATATCACTATTTAATTCTTTACTTAAATCTTGCAAGTTAACATTACTTAACACTTTTTTTATTTTATCAGTTCCCATATCTTCTCTATTTAAATTATATTTTTCTAATATATTAGAAGCAATTTTATAACTTTCGGGATGAATTGCTGTTTTATCAAATGAATTTAAAGCATCCGGTATTCTTAAAAACCCAATTGCTTGTTCATAAACTTTAGCTGTAAAAACATTTTCTAATTCTTTTCTTGATTTTATTTTTCCTACTTTTTTCTTATAATCCAGTAATTTATCTAACATTGTTTTATTTAAACCTGATACATATTTTAATAATTCTTTAGAAGCCGTATTAACATTTACTCCGACATTATTAACCGCCATTTCTACCACAAAAGTAAGTTCTTGGTCTAATTTATTTTCGGGGACATCATGTTGATACATTCCTACTCCCATACTTTTAGGTTCAATTTTAACCAGTTCACTTAGAGGGTCAATTAATCTTCTTGCTAAAGATACGGCACTTCTTTGCTCTACATGTAAATTAGGAAATTCGGCTTTAGCTAATTTACTAGCCGAATAAACACTAGCTCCGGCTTCATTTACTATTGTATAACTAACTTTTCTTTTTGCTTTTTTAATTGTTTTCGCAATAAAAGCTTCACTTTCTCTACTAGCTGTACCATTTCCAATTGCAATAATATCAATTTTATAAGTATCAATTAAATTTAATATTTTTTCTTGAGCTTTTTCATAATTACTTGCATTAGAATGTGGTTCTACTAAATCTATATGTAATAATTCCCCAGTTTCACTTATAACTGCTAATTTACAACCTGTTCTAAATGCAGGGTCAAAACCTAAAACTCTTCTTTCTTTTATTGGAGGAGTAAGTAATATATTATATAAATTTTTACTAAAGTTTTCTATAGCTTTCTCTTGAGCTTTTAAAGTTAAAGAAGCTCTTACCTCTCTTGTAATACTAGGCATAATTAATCTTTTTAAAGCATCTTTAATAGCTATAATAATTAATTTAGCGGTGTCGTTATTAGGTTTATGAATTAATTTATTTTTTAAATAATTTACAATATAATCTTCATTTACCTCTATATTAACATTTAATATATCTTCTTTTTCTCCCCTATTTATAGCAAGTACTCTATGTGGTTTAATATACTCAATTTTTTCTTTATAATCATAATACATCTCATATAATTTATTTTTATCTTCTTTATTTTTCTTTTTATTAACTTTTAATACTCCATATTTTTCCATATTATTTCGAATATATTTTCTAAAACTAGCATTATCACTTATATATTCAGCGACTATATATAAAGCTTGTTCTATAACTATATCAACATCTTTTAATTGTTCATTTACATATTTATTAGCTATTATATATATATCTTTATTTTCTTTTAATATTTCTTTTGCTAAAGGTTCTAAACCTAGTTTTATGGCTTCCGTTGCTTTTGTTTTCTTTTTCTCTTTAAATGGCCGATATAAATCTTCCACCTCCACTAATTTTGAAGCTTCTTCAATTTTCTTTTTTAATTCTTCGGTCATTAACCCTTTTTCTTCTATTAATCTGATAACATCTAATTTTCTCTTTTTTAAATTTAATTGATAAGTATATACCTCATTAATTTGACTAATTTGGTCTTCATTTAAATTCCCTGTGGCTTCTTTTCGATATCTTGCCATAAAAGGTATAGTTGCCCCTTTTTCTAATAAATTAAGAGTATTTTTTACTTGTATTTCTTTTATATTAAGTTCTAGACTTATATTTTTAATTATTTCTTCGTTCATATTACTACCTTACTTTAAAAAAGAAAAGTTTCCTTTTCTTAACTTCCCTCAAAACCCATCGTATTAACATTATTAATTGGGGCATTTGGTTCTATATTTAAATTTTGATTTTGGTCGACTTTAAGCATATCATCCTGAACCGTATTTATTGTATTACTATTTGGAGAAGCATCATCCCCAATATCCGTTTTAATATCTTTTCTAGAATCCCAATACGCGGAGACATCACAGCTGGCTGAAAAAGGTCTTGGGTCAGGCATATCGAGTTTACAAATCATTGGTATTTTAAAGGCCGTGCCAAAAGCGACACATGTTCCCGGTTGTAGAACTTTCATTTTCTCAATTACATCTGAACTTATATTAGGAAGCATTTCTTCAATATATTTAATATCTTTAGGGTGAGTCATTTTAAATATTAAAAAGTTTTGACATTGGGCTATAACCGTATCACTTATTTCCACTGGTCTTTGACTTATAATATCAAGAATTACTCCATATTTACGACCCTCTTTAGCAATTCTATCAAATATATTATAACCAAGTAAAAATACATCATTATCATGTTGAATATATCTATGAGCTTCCTCTAAGAATAAATGAAAAGGTATCGTGGCTCTATTAGCATTTTCTTTCGAAAAATCAAAAATAATTCTAGAATATATTTTAACTAAAGCTTTAGCATAAGCATCATCTAAAGTTTCTAAGTTAATATTTATTATTTGTGATTTTTTATTTTGGTTACTAACTAAATTTGTAATAAATTTTGAATAAGAAACGTATTCTGTTCCTGTAAAGAAATTAGCCATATCACTATGTAAAATATTATTTAATCTAACTTTAATTAATTGAGCATCATCATGCATATTTTTATTTTGATTAAATCCCTCACTTATTAAAGTAAACTCTAAAGCTTTGGCTAAATCAGCTAAAGTATAAATAGCTTTTTCTGGCTCACTAATTTCTTCCATATTTTCGTCAATAAATTTTAAAATATAATCAGTAATTAATACTTCTTCTCCAAAATGACCATGAGAATCTATTAAAAAGCATTCACTAAAGCTTCTCGTATATCCTAATCCCGGAATAACCGCATCAAAATTAAATTCTTTAGTATGACAAGTATCAATAATAGTAAATATATCATCTTTCTTTTGTCTAGTTGTATTTTGACTATATAAAATTGTAATTAAAGCATTGGCAATAATATTATTTTTATATTTATTAGCTTCGGGTGTATCAGTCGCAAATATTTTAGCATATTTAATTGCTCTTTCAATAATCGTTAATTGTGAGTGTTTATCCGCTTGTAATAATATTCCAAAATCGTCTACTTTCATTAAATTAAGTGGAATATTTATTAATACATCACTTTCGTCTCTAACTTTAGAAGTAACAAATTTATAATTATAATATTCACTAATGGTATTTATACTTTTAAAAGCATTTTTATATTCTCCAAAAGAATCAAAAAATATTAAATTAGCATTATAAGCAAGCGAAGATTTATTACTTAAAATATTTTGAACAATTCTTGATACTCCACAAGATTTACCTGAGCCAGAGTTACCAAATATACACATATGATTAGCAAATAAATCATTTATCGATGGACACACATTAAAACCTTTATAGGTAGCACTTTTCCCTAAAACAAAATTCTTATTTGATTCTTGCCCAATTAGTTCTAATAATTCGTCTCTATTAATAACTCTAATCGTACTATCTAAACTAGCTTTTCTAAGAATACCATTATTATATCTACCATCAATAAATTCGCCTAATAATCTAACCTCAATTTGCTCATCTCTAATTTCGACAATTTCACCTAAAAGCTTTTGTCCCTCATGTTCAAAAATAAGATGTAAATTTAATAAATCCCCTTTTAATTCTTGATTATTAGCAAGAATTACTTTGTTATCACTTATATATAAAATTTTTCCAAACATATTATCACCTTAGTCTTTATACTTAAATATTATCATATTATTAATTTTTTTGCAATTTTATATATAAAAAAAGTGTATTTATTACACTTTCCTAATTAGTTTTAAATTTCTTAATCGCATATATTTCTGATATTATACTTAATGACATTATTCCTAAATATATTGGTAAATTATCGCTAGTCCCAGGATTTTTTTCTGGTTTTAAATCATCATACATATCTTGGTTCCAGATAATATCGTCATTAGCTTGGGCAGTTAATACAACATTTTTAGGACTAACTACAATTGTTACAGTTTGGTCATCTTTTTTATCGTTATCCCAATCAAATGTCCAAGTATAGGTAATATCTTTTCCTTCTTTAGTTGCTTTAGTTAATATATCCTCAGTAATTGCTCCATATACATTTATATAATGTTCGTCACTTTGGCTTTCACTTTTATTACTATCTTGATTAGTCCAGAATGATTTACCTGCAGTATCACTTGAATAAGTAGCTTCTTTTAATTTAGCTATTGGAACATCTTTAGGGGCTACAACTTTAACACCTAACCAAGCGGCATCTATAGTTCTTCCAATTGAAGGTTGTTTAGGAACAATTTTTAATAATGCTGATTCGTAAGTAATCGTTACTTTATTAGTTCCATTGCCCACAACTGTTGGTTTACCTCCTTTATATGAATCATTACTATTTAATACTGTAACATTTTCATAAGTTAACGCATATACTTGAGGTACCATAATTAATAAGAATAATGCCAATATCAAAAATAATTTTTTCATTCTTTTTCCTCCTTCTTTTTTGAGATTTTTATTCATCTCTATTTTTATTATGTAAATATTTGTCATATTTATACTAAAAAATGTCATATTTTTATGTTATAATAAATATACTAAGGGATTAAATACCACACTTCAAAAGAGGATTAATTAAACCTCACCCCTCTTTTTTATTTTCAAGTTTTGAAAACCAATTTAATTCCCTGAATTATATTCTAAACATTTGATAATGACGTTTATGTTTCTTGTATCATAAACTACTTGCATTATCCTTTTTTTATGTTTATAATAAAAATGTTTAGGGGGGAAAAATTATGTTACATCCAGAATTTATGATATATAGTTTATTAGATTTATATATAACCATAAGTGGTGAAGAAAAAATTAATATAGCGAACTTAAAAAAAGCTTTTGAAATCTTAACTTTAAAATTTATTACGATGGAAAATATTACTTTCAATTTTAACTTTGATTTAATCTTATATAATTTATGTGAAAAATATAGTAATTATCTAACTATCGACAATGAAGAATTAATTGTTGATAATTTAGAAGAACTTTTTAAAGAATTAGAAGAAAATATATCTATGGCTGATTTTGATTACAATATTGACGAATATATTCATAATATTAATATATATGAAGCTTTAAATTTAACTATCCCTTTAGAAGAATATCAAAATTTATTTAAAATAAATAATCGTATCATGCAACTATATACTTTAATCGCTGAAAGTGATTATAAGAATAACTTTAAAGAAATACCCCTTTTAATTTCTAAATTACGTAAAACCATTACTGACCTTACAAATAAATTAGAAGAATTAACTCTCGATGATTTATTAGGTTTAAAAATGTGTTTTGCTAAATATAATTTATGCTTATCACTTGAAGAAGAATTATTCACCAATAGTGGTTGGAATATTGCTTTATTTTCTAAAAATCCCACTCAAATGAAAAAATTAAGATATGAACGTTTAGAATATTTAGCTAGTGAAATGGAATTTAAACTTTTTAATGAAGCCTTAGCCGAGGATGACGAAGAAATCGACTCTTCTTTAATTTATGATAATACTAGTGAATTTTCTATTTTCTTTACTTATTATTTATTATACTTAAATAACTATTTAAAAAGACCTTTACCAGATTTTATAAGAGAAGCACTAACTATTAAAAAATATCTCCTTTTAAGTATGCCTGAACTTAGGCAAGCTGAAAATCACTTTTTAAATCATAACACTATTGAAAATTTAGAATTTCCAAACCTTAATCCGGAAATAATAAGCCCTACCTCTTTTGAAATATTACTTGAAAAAGCATTTGTTTGTGCGACTAATTTAGATTACTCCGACGAAGAATTAAAAATTAAACCTCATAAATATTATGAAATGGTTTTAAACGCTTTATTTGTTAAATGTTTTTTAAATTTATGTCAAAATGAAAATAGTAAAAAAGATATTATTAATTTAATAACATCAAGTAGATTTTATAATACTCCTAAATATTACAACACGACTATAACTCTTATAAATGATATTATTTTTTCTAAAGACATATCTCATTACCGAAATAAATAGAATAATTCTTGTCAAATCCCCTCTTTTGTGGTAAACTATACTAGTTTGAAAAAAGAAAGAAGTGGATTTTATGGAAAAAATCATAAATATCGCCGTGGTTGCCCATGTTGATGCTGGTAAAAGTACTTTAGTTGATGCTTTATTAGAACAAAATGGGGTTTTTAATGAACATGAAGAAATCGTCGAAAGAGTTATGGATTCTAATGACCTTGAAAAAGAAAGAGGCATAACTATTTATTCTAAAAACTGTGCTATAAGATATAAAGATTATAAAATAAATATTGTTGATACCCCTGGCCATGCTGATTTTTCTAGTGAAGTTGAAAGAGTTATTAAAACTGTTGATACTGTTGTTTTACTAGTGGATTCCGCGGAAGGCCCTATGCCTCAAACTCGTTTTGTTTTAAATAAAGCTTTAGAACAAAATTTAAAACCAATCCTTTTTATTAATAAAATAGATAAAAAAGATGCTCGTCCTGCAGAAGTTGTCGATATGACTTTTAATTTATTTATGGAATTAAACGCGACTGACGAACAACTTGATTTCCCAATTATTTATGGTATTGCTAAAAATGGTACTTGCTCTACTAGTTTAAATGAAGAGGGAAAAGATATATCTCCTCTTTTAGAAACTATTATTAATTTAGTTGAACCTTTTAAAGGTGATGAAAATGCTCCTTTACAACTTCAAATATCTAATTTAGGTTATGATGATTATATAGGTCGTCTTGGTGTAGGTCGAATTAATAATGGTAAAATTAAAAGTGGTGAAACCGTCACTTTAGTTAAAAATGAGGGTAAAGTTGAAAGCTTCCGTATAAGTAAACTTTTTGTTAATGAGGGAATTAAAAGAGTAGAAAAAGATGTTGCTTATTATGGTGATATTGTAACTATCGCCGGATGTGCCGACATCTCTATTGGTGATACTATTTGTAAACAAGGAGTTATTGCTCCTCTTCCCCCTATTCATATTGAAAAACCTACCTTATCAATGAATTTCTTAGTTAATAATTCTCCTTTTGCTGGCCAAAGTGGTAAATTTTTAACCACTCGTCATATTAAAGAGAGATTAGAAAAAGAATTAGAAACTAATGTTGGTTTATTAGTGGAAGAAATACCGGGGACTGATGGCTATAAAGTAAGTGGTCGTGGAGAATTACATTTATCTATCTTACTTGAAAATATGCGGAGAGAAGGCTACGAATTATCGGTATCTAAACCTGAAGTATTATTTGAAGAAATAGACGGAGTTAAATGTGAACCATTCGAAAAAGTTATTATTAATGTTCCTAGTGATTATTCCGGAACTGTTATTAATGATTTACAAGAAAGAAAAGGTACTTTAGAGGTAATTAATAATAATGACGATAATTATGTTCACTTAGAATTTAGTGCTCCCACTCGTGGTTTAATTGGTTATCGTAGTGCTTTTATTACTAATACTAAAGGTGAGGGTGTAATGGTTCGTTCTTTTGATACTTATAAACCTTACGTTGGTCCAATCGCCCATCGTAAAAATGGGGTTTTAGTATCCATGGAAAATGGTAAAGCTTTAGGTTACTCTTTATGGAACTTACAAGAAAGAGGTACTTTAATAATTGAACCGGCGACTGATGTTTATGTCGGTATGATTGTGGGTATTCATAATCGTGATAATGATTTAGATGTTAACCCTTGTAAAAATAAAAACTTAACAAACACT
Source organism: uncultured Bacilli bacterium (assembly GCA_947628145.1). GTDB lineage: Bacteria > Bacillota_I > Bacilli_A > RF39 > UBA660 > Caccenecus. Next base: position 29,083 of record CANQYU010000005.1, read on the forward strand.
CGTGCTAGTGGTAGTGATGAAGCCATTAATTTAACTAAACCTAAAACATTCACTTTAGAAGAAGCCTTAGAATTTATCGAAAGCGACGAATATGTCGAAATAACTCCAACTGCTCTTCGCTTACGTAAAAAAATTCTCGACCCTAAAGACCGTTTTAGAGAAAACCGTTAAAAAAAGGATTAATAAAATCCTTTTTTTATTGGAACTTAATTCCATTTTTAGCAATATTACTTTCTCTAATAATTCTTGAGCCATCCGCCCTTAAAACATATTCTGCTTTCATTACATAATATGGATTTTGTTGGTCTAAAACCTCTAAATTAATAACTATTTGATAACCAACTAAACCTAAACCAGACGTATTTTTAACTGGTATTCTTGATACTCTCCAAACTATATCATCCGTGGAAAATTTAATTCCCATAGCTTCTAAATCATTTCTTACTCTAGTATAATCTAAATTAGATAAACTTTCTTCCGGATTACTATTTGGATTAATCGCACAACCATTTTTAGTTAAATTTACTGATAAAGTATAATAGTTAGTGTTATAATTAGCATCGCCATATTGACAAGTTCCAGTTCCACCATTTCTGACAATAATCTCAACACTAGCACTCTTACCTGAAGCCGTCGCTGTTATCTTTACTGTACCCTCTTTTATTCCAGTTATAACTCCATTATTTACTGTCGCAATACTATTATCACTACTACTCCAAGTAACTGTTTTATTAAGGGCACTACTTGGTTTTACAGTCGCCGTTACAGTTTTACTTTGACCAATATTTAAATACATCGTTTTATAATTTAATGATACACTAGAAACCTCCGTTCCCCCTTGGCCAGTAGAAACATTTTCCCAATGAGCAGTTAAAGTAACATTCGTTGTAATTGGTTGACTAAAATCAAACTTATTATTTCCTCGATACCAACCTGCAAATTTATAACCATTTCTAGTTGGGGCTTCCGGTTCGGAAATTAAAGAACCATCTTGTACTCTCACGGACTTAACCTCAGTTCCTCCATTAGAATTAAATGTAACTAAATATAAAAGTCTTTCCGATTTTACAATCGAAAGTTTGGCTTCACATATTTGAGAGTTTCCATAAATATCTTTAGCCATAAATTTAATTACATAATCTCCTGCCGCGGTAAAAGCTGAATAATCAATGGGCTCTCCCTCGTCATTTACATCCTCGGTAATATAATTATATTCACAAGAATAACTAGCATCATCACAAGAAGAAATAAAATCTTCTAATTCATAAGTATCTCCCTCAAATATTTCATAATTATTTACAACTACTTGAGGTGGTTCAGTATCTACTACTCTTAAATTAATCGTATAATCTTTTCCCAAGACATTTACAGTCATTCCATATTCGGCCGGAGTTTGTAAAGTTACTTTAATACAATCAAATTCTTCCGTCACATTATCTTCATTTAATATATCTTCATTTTCACTAATAATTCCAAGCACACTATCGGAACAAGCACTTAAATCATAACTTTTCTCAAATTCCTCTGGTTCAGTTATTTTAATATCTTTAACATCAATATTCTCTAATTTAGTAAAATAATCGGAAGCATTTGGAACCTCACTGCCCGCTTCGACCACTACTACATCTTTAAAAGTAAATGCCGGCTTTTTACTTTCAACTACTCTTCGTTCATGACCTTTAGTTGCCAGTACAACTAAAATAATCACTAAAATAACGCCTAATGTTGAAGCTCCTATAATAAGCCAAGTATTTTTATTTTTATCTCGAGCCTTTTTTAAATAATTTTCATCAAATATAAATCTTTTTTTTCTTGCCATAACATCACCCTATTATCAATATATCATAATATTATCACGTTTTAAGAAATAAAGCTACATTATTTTCATTTTTTTATATTATAATTTTAAGCATTACAAATAATATAACTTTTTCTAATATTTTATAAAAAACAATAATAATATAAAATGTAATTAGAAAGAGGTAGTATTTAATGGCATTTAATTTAAATATAGAACGTAAAGAATCTATAAATAAATGTGTTCGTTTTCCCGTAAACATTATAAATGATATTGAAAAAATCGTCGAGGAAAATAATGTTTCTTTTTCCAAGTTTGTTATTCAAGCTTGTGAATATGCTTTAAAAGATATAGAAGAACAAAAAAAGAAGCAAAAAGTAAAAGCCTAATTAAAGGCTTTTTAAATGAATTATTAATTAAATGCAATAAATTATTAATTCTATACCAAAAAAAGAATAGTTTAAATCTATTCTTCTTTTAAAGCTTCTTCTAATTCTTCTTTAGACATTTTAGTATAACCTTTAATGCCTTTTTCTTTAGCTAATTCTCTTAATTCTTCTTCGGTTTTTTCGCTTTTTTCTTTAGGAAGCTTACCAGTTTTAACTAAAGAATCAATTTCTTCTTTAGTTAAGGTTTCTTTTTCCATTAAAGCATCGGCTAGTAAATTAACTAAATCTTTATTAACTTTTAAAATATCTTGAGCTTTAGTGTAGCACTCTTCTACAATTTTGCGTACCTCTTCGTCAATTTCATGGGCCACTTTATCTGAGAAATTTTTACTTTTACCATAATCTCTACCTAAGAATACGCCTTCGCTTCTTTGCTCATATTGAACTGGACCTAAATCACTCATTCCATATTCTGTGACCATAGCCCGAGCAATATTTGTTGCTTTTTTAAAGTCGTCTGAAGCTCCCGTCGTTATTTCCCCAAGGAACATTTCTTCACTAACTCGGCCACCTAATAAACCAGTAATTTGCGCTTCTAGTTCTTTTTTAGTCATAATAGCAATTTTTTCTTCACGTGGAAGCATCATCGTATATCCCCCGGCTACGCCCCGCGGAATAATAGTAATTTTATGAACCTCATTAGCATCTTCTAATTTAATTCCTATTACGGCGTGACCAGATTCATGAATAGCTACTAAACGTTTTTCTTTATCGGTAATTTTACGACTAACTTTCGCTGGACCCATTAAAACTCGGTCCGTTGCTTCGTCTATTTCATCCATAGTAATCGCATTTTTATCTCTTCTCACAGCTAGTAATGCTGCTTCATTAAGTAAATTCTCTAAATCCGCACCACTAAAACCTGGAGTTCTTAAACTTATATTTTTAAGATTTACATCTTGTGCTAATATTTTATTCCGGGAATGAACTTTTAAAATTTGTTCTCTCTCATTTGCATCTGGTAAACTTACTGTTACTTGTCTATCAAATCTACCTGGACGTAGTAAAGCTGGGTCTAATACATCTGGTCTGTTAGTCGCGGCCATGATAATAATACCCTCATTTTCTCCAAAGCCATCCATTTCAGTCAGTAATTGGTTAAGAGTTTGTTCTCTTTCGTCATGACCTCCACCAAGGCCTGTACCTCTTTCTCTACCTACAGCATCTATTTCGTCAATAAATATTAGACAAGGGGCACTCCTTTTAGCATCTTTAAACATTTCTCTAACTCGGCTAGCTCCAACTCCGACAAATAATTCTACGAAATCAGAACCACTTATATAGAAAAATGGTACATTAGCTTCACCAGCGACTGCTCTAGCTAATAAAGTTTTTCCAGTCCCGGGAGGCCCAACAAGTAAAACTCCTTTTGGTATTCTTGCTCCCAATTTTTGAAATTTTTTCGGATTTTTTAAGAAATCAATTAATTCTTTAACCTCTTCTTTTTCTTCTTTTAATCCTGCAACATCGCTAAACTTAGCTTGATGTTTATCATCACTTAATTTTGCTCTACTCTTGCCAAAATCCATTGAACCTTTATTAGAATTAGCTAGTTTAGAAAATAAAACATAAGCCATAATTGCTAATAATACTAAAGGTAATACTTGAACTATAATATATAATATTGGACTAGAACCAGGGTCACTGTTTGTTACATATTCTTCAATATCTTTACTATTAGCATATAAAGTAATATCATCGATTTCTGCTTCAATAACTTTCGCTGTAAATGATTCATTATCTTTATAATCTTTTAATTTACCCTCAACTATATATACAGATTCACTACTTTTAGGCGTAATTGCTAACTCAGTAACTTCTTCATTTTTTAAAGCTTGAATGAGTTCTCCAGTCTTTAATTCATGAACATTATCTGTTCCCATACTTAATATAAATAAGGTTACACCAATAACTATACATAGTATTAAATAAGGAAAAAAGTTTCTAAATGCATTATTCTTTTTTATATTTGTATTCATTAAATATCCTCCTCATATGAAAGTATTATATCATATATTCCATTACTTTCTACATCAAATTTTGATTTTTTTACACCCGGAAGCCATAAAATATTATTATTACTATCACAAACAACCGGGGCATTCTTTCTTTTTAAAGTACTTATTTTTTCATCAATAAATATATCTTTAATTTTTTTACTCCCTTTCATATTTTTAACCGTCATTTTATCTCCATCTTTTTTACTCCGAATAATTATTGGTAAAGTAATATCTTTACTATTTAATCTTATTACGTAATTACTTTTAGCTTCACTCTTAGGAATTACTCTAATAACTCCTTGAGGTAAAACGACTTCTTGTTCAAGTATATAATAATATTCTTCTCTATCTTTATTATACTCGATTTTAAATATATTATAGTCTTTTATAGCAATATATCCTTTGGGTAAATTAATTATTCCATTACTTTTATTAAGTTTAATTAAATTCATAATTGCCATTGTATTACTATCACTAACTCTAAATAAATCATTAGTATATATAAGTGATAATTCATATTCAATTATTTTTTTAATTAAAAAATCATCATATTTAAGTAATTTATTAATTTGAATTCCCTCTTTATTCTTAATATCTTTTAATATTTCTTTTACTCTTTCATTAATAAAATTACTAGCTTGTTCTAATTCTTCACTAAATTTTAAAAACTTTAAATGCACATTAGGCTCTTCTTTTTTTAAAAAAGGTAATACTTTCTTTCGATATCTATTTCTTGTATAAACTAAAGAATTATTGCTTTTATCTATATAATATTTTAAATTCTTATTTTCTAAATATTGTAAAATATCTGCTTTTGTTACAGTTATAAGCGGTCTAATCAGTTTATAAGAACCCATATCTACCTCTTTTTTAAACCCACTATAACCTTTAATACTACTACCTCTAACTAAGCGCATCATAATTGTCTCAATTAAATCATCCCCATGATGAGCCGTCATTAAGTATTGAGCTTTATATTTATTAACTAAACTCTTAAAAAATTCATATCTTTTATTTCGGGCATCATTTTCTAAATTATCATGGCCATATTCTTTTATTTCCATATATTCATAAATTAATTTTTTCTTTTTAGCATAATCTTCTACAAAATCTTTTTCTTCTTCGCTTTCTTTTCTTAATTTATGATTTACATGTGCCACGATTATATTTATATTTTTTCTTTTTTTAATTTCCCATAACAAATCTAAAAGACCCATTGAATCTGGTCCTCCCGATATTGCCACGACTACTTTATCATTATCTTTAAGTAATTTATTTAAATAATTAAGTACTTGTTCCATAATTTCACCATGCCCTATTATTTTATCGCACTATGGACTTTATATCAAGTATTTTTAAAGCGGACTAGTATGTTCTAATATGGCTGTTATTCCATCTTGAACGGCTTTTAAATTAAATCTTTTTACCATATCTTGTTCATTTACCACTTTTTTTCTCACAAAATCTAAGAAATCTAAATCACAAACTCTATTTAAAGAACCATCTTCTTGAGCTTTTTTAAAATATTCTTCTAATAGTAAACTTACTGTCCCATTATAAGTATTAATGGTATTATCATCTCTTACAACCCCTAATCCATATATTGTTGGCATAAATGGTTGAACACTTACTAATAAATCTTTTAAAATAAAGTTACTATTACAATAATTGATAAAAGGTAAAGCATCTTCTTTTTTATAAAATCTAATTACAATTCCCTCATTTGTTGCTTTAACATTAAATTTAACTGTTGCTTGAATATTATTACGAATTAAATATAAAAATACTGTTTTTAAAGCACTAATTAAATATTCATATTTTACAGGAAAATAAACTTTAATAGCTTCTTCATAATTAGCTTTTTCTGTAACATAAAATCCTATATAATATGTCGCATTATCGGCATTTTTAACTTTTCTTTGACTATATTTAACTAAAGAATTATTAAGATTATTTAAAAATTCTTCATAAAAGTTTTCAATATCTAATATTAAACTATTATCTTTTTTTACTCCTAAATATTTTAAAATAAAATAATAATCTTCCCAACTATATTCTTGCCCATTAACTTTAAAATCCACGGCTATTTTCTTTAAGAAATCATTCATACTCATTTTAAACAACCTTCCTTAAAATAATCATATCTTGACGAACCTGTGCTTTTTGAAATCCATTATTTTCATAAAACTTTATTGCTTTTTTATTTTGAGCTCTTACCTTTATATATTTAACATCTAATTTTTTAAGTACTTTTCTACCTATCCCTTTATTTCGTTCTTTAGCCTCTATATATAATAAATCTAAATATTCATTATCAATTATATAAGCTCCTACTTTTTTAAAATTATACCATATTATATAACCTTTATTATAATTATCTTTAATATAGTTATTAACAAATAAAATAGCTTTTAATTTTTCTTCTTCATTATTTATATAAGGTAGGATTACTTTTAGTTTATAATCTAAAAGTAATAACCTATCCCATTTTTTAGCTTTAACTTTCCATATCATAGTTAAAAATTATTAGCCTCGGTAAAAATCAGTTCTACTAGTAAAACGATAACCAACTTTATTATTAAATCCTGGTGGTACTATTACACTTGAAGTTTTAACTCCTCCATTAGTTAAATAATAGCCTTTTTGTACTCCAAAATGAAGATGGGCTCCCGTAGTACATGTATCATATCCTCCGTGACTACTTGAAGTTGAATAACCACCTACATAGCCAATAATCGTGTCCGTTGTTACTATATCTCCGACATCTACATTAAACTTTAATAAGTGATAATACCAAGTTGTATATTGTACTCCGGCAATATTAACATTAATAAATAATTTATTACCTCCACAGCTAGAACGAGAAACTTTCGCTACAACTTGTCCACTCGCCGCCGCATATACTGGAGTTCCCTCCGATATTCCTATATCAATTCCATCATGAAAACTATAAGCTTTTCCTGTTACAGGGTGTGTTCTATATCCTTGAGGACTAGTCACAACTCCACTTTTTAAAGGTTTAAGCCATCCTCCATTAATAGGCATTTTCGAACAATCCGAAAGCTTAACACTATCGTCGGTTTTACCAATTGTTTCTTTACATATTTTAACATTAACATCAACTAATTCTTTAGCCGCGGCCACTTTTTCGTCTAAACTTAAAGCAAATTCGTTATATTCTTCGGCTTGAGTTTCTAACTTAGCAATTGCCGCTTCATAATTAGTAATTTTAGCATCTAAAGCTTTTTGTTTTTCTTTAAGTTCAATAACTAATTCTTCATTTTTCTTAATTTCTTTTTCTAAAGCATCCAAAGTATCTTGTATATATTCACTAACTTGTTTTATTGCTTCTATTCTGGTAATAAGCTCTGTCATACTTGTTGAACCAGTCACATATTCTACATAAGCATTTTTACTTTGCATTTGTTGCATATATTGTAAAACTTTTTCGCTTTCTGATTTTAATTGCTCTATTCTTTCGTTAGACTCTTCAATGGCAAGTAATGTTTCTTCTTCTTCATGTTCCGCAATAGTAAGTTCTTCTCGAGCTTTAGCTATTGCCGCTTGTTTATTCTTAATTTCATTTTTAGCTTGTTCACTTTTATTATTATATTCTTTTTGTTCATTTAAAATATTTTGATATTCTCGTCTTAAATCTCCTAAAGTTTCGGCTTCTTTAGCATAAACATTTATAGTAAAGAAACTCCCTACTATAATTAATAATATTATTAACTTTTTCATCATATTTTCAAATACTTTCTAACTGCTCTTGCGGAACCAAACATACCTACCACAGAACCAATAATTAAAAGTAATAATGATGTATATAACACAAACGGTACTGGTTTTACTAACTCAATAACTGCAAATGATATTGAGCCTCCTAATTTTTCATAAGCTAGCATATATCCATATATTGTTAAAATAACTGGGACTAAAGCCCCCACTAAACCTAATAAAAAGCCTTCTATGACAAATGGTAATTTAATCGATGTATTACTGCTTCCAACTAATCTCATAATCTCGATTTCGCTTCTTCTTGAGAATATTGTAAGTTTAATAGTATTACTTATTAAGAAAGCTGTGACAATAATTAAAGCAATTACAATTACAAAAGTAGCATTTTTAATTATGTTAAAAACTGATATTATTTTTTCAACCATTCCCTCGCCATAATCGGCACTGGAAATATTATCAATATCTCTAATTTCTTTCGCCACGGGAGCTAAATATTCGTCATCATCAACAGTTACAATAAAAGAGTCTAGTAAAGGATTACCCTCTAAATAATCTAAAGTATCTTTTAAAGTTTCTGAACTGTTCATCATTTCTAAACGCCATTCGTCTTTACTTTTATAAATAACCTCTTTAATCTCTGGTATCCGTGCAATTTTATTTTTAATTTCCTCAACCTCTTCACTAGTTGCGTCCTTTTCTACATAAGCAACAATTGTCAATTCTTCTTCAAGTACCTTAGTCATATGATTAACATTTACTGTGACAATAATTGCTAAAGCGACTAATATTAATGTAATTGTTGTACAAATAATACTGGCCATACTTAAACTAAAATTTCGAAGCACACTCTTAAAAGAGTCTCGAAAACTTCGACAAATAATTCTAAACGGTTTCACTTATCTTAAAACTTCCTTTCATATGGTCTTGGAGAAGAACTCCACTATCCAAAACAATAACTCTCTTCTTCATTCTATTAACTATTTCTTTATCATGGGTAGCCATAATTATAGTTGTCCCTAAATCTTTATTAATTGCATCTAATACACTCATAATTTCTTTAGATGTATTAGGGTCTAAATTTCCTGTTGGTTCATCACAAATAAGTAATTTAGGCTCATTAACTATTGCTCTTGCAATACATACTCTTTGTTGTTCTCCACCCGATAATTCATTAGGAAAGCTTCTAGTTTTATCTTTTAAACCAACATGTTCTAAAGCTTTTAAAACTTTAGGCCTAATTTCACTACCTTTCATTCCAATACATTCTAAAGCAAACGCAACATTTTCATAAACAGTAAGTTTAGGTAATAATTTAAAATCTTGAAAAACTATTCCTAATTTTCTTCTTAATTTATAAACGGTTCTATTCCGCAACTTACTGACATTAATTCCGCCAATTTCGACAATTCCTTTCGTTGGTTTTTCTTCTCTATATAGCATTTTTATTAAAGTTGATTTCCCCGAACCGGAAGCTCCAATAACAAACACAAATTCCCCTTTATCTATATCTAAAGTTAAACCAGCAATCGCCGCTACACCATTTTTATAAACTTTATAACAATCTTTAATTCTAATAAACTTCACTTATTTTACCTCCTACTAGCATACTACCTTAATTATATCATATTCTAAAGCTTATTTAAATACCAAAAAAAGGAAAAGAAAAAACTTAAGTTTCCTTAAGCTTCTGATTTTGTTACTCCCGTAAATCCAACTTTAAAACTCAATGTTCCTTCTCTTAAATCAATACCATTCGGGTCAGCTTGATTAACTTTGTCGTCATTTTCAAGCCATACATAAAGTTCATAACTAAGAGGAGAGTCTGACGTAATACTTTCGACTGATATTAAAGAAATCTTCCCACTATCATCATAAGTACTAAAATCACCAACTTTTTTTTGTACTCCATTTTGATATAAAGCATATTTTAAATATTTATTTTTTAGCTTAGAACTAACTGTAATATCTGTCATATAAAGTTCAAAGTTAGCATCTTTAATAGTACTTTCCGCATCAATTTGTACTGTAAAAGCTGTTTTATTATCAGCCGCATCTTTTTGTAACACAGCATAATCTATTGTTCCATCAGATTTTTCAGCATCAATTAAACCAGCTTTAAGAGAACTAAAAACATTGGAATCTGCAAAACTCATTTTTAAACTGCCACTTTGAATAACTACCCCTTTATTTTCTGGATTTAAAACCTCTATTTTATTAACAAAGAAAGCATAAGAACCACTAATTGCTATTATTATGACTGCAACGGCAATTATTATTGCTCCTAGGATATTATATTTCATTACTTTTTTCTTATTGTCATTATTATCCATAATTTCCACCCTATTCTATAACCATTGTAGCAAAAAATTCTAATTTAGACAATACCATAAAGAAACTTTTCCTAAAAAAAGAACAAACTATCTTTTAATATTAGTTTGTTCTTTAAGTTGTTCATTATAAAGATGTGCTAAACGAACTATTTGTTGTGGATGTAAATATTCTTTTAAATTAAACATAAATCTTTTCATAGCTATATCACTAGGTAATTTCTCATCATAATATGAACCTCTAATTTGTAAAGCATTATTAACAATTAAATCAATAATCTTTGTTTCTAAATCAGGATGAGCAAGAAATTCATAACTTAATTCTAGATTAGCTCTTTCTTTGTTAGCTCTATCATAAGTTCCTTCCCCATATCTAGCTAAAAATATACGTTCAATTTCTATTTTGCTTCTTACATATTGTGCAAGTTCGTTTCTAACCATTTCTACTGTATTTGCGTCCATATAACCAAATCCCCTTTCAAATACAGGCTATATAATAACACAAATTACTTTATTTGTCAAATATCACTCCAAAATGTGTTAATCCTTTTTTAAAATGTATACGTATCATTAGTTAAAATGTATACATACTTATGTTGTATAATATATCTCTTG